>CACXGM010000156.1 GCA_902767075.1 uncultured Lachnospiraceae bacterium | reverse complement strand
GTATACGGCAGGACAGAGGACGGCAGTATAGTTTTTGCTTCCGAGACATGCGCTCTTGATGCTGTGAGAGCAGAATTTATAAGAGATGTAAAACCGGGTGAAATAATAGTCTGTGATGCCGATGGCATCAGAAGTATTGAAACCCATTGTAACAAAGCGGCCCCGAAGCTTTGTGTATTTGAGTATATTTACTTTTCCAGACCGGATTCGGTCATAGAGGGAGTATGTGTCCATGATGCCAGAGTCAGAGCAGGACATTTTCTTGCCGAAAGTCATCCCGCAAAGGCAGATATCGTAATAGGAGTTCCGGATTCGGGACTGGACGCTGCTCTTGGATTTGCTGAAAAGTCCGGAATACCCTATGGAATCGGACTCATCAAAAACAAATATATCGGACGAACATTTATCGCTCCCGAGCAAAGCCTCAGGGAGAGCCTAGTATCCATGAAAATGGGTACTGTTTCCTCGGTTCTTAAAGGGAAGAGCGTTGTTCTTGTAGATGACTCTATTGTCAGGGGAACCACCAGTGCAAGGATCGTTGCAATGATAAGAAAAGCAGGCGCCAAGGAAGTACATATGCGAATTTCTTCGCCGACTTTCTTAAACCCCTGCTATTACGGAACAGACGTAGATTCAACTGAAAATCTTATCGCTGTTCATCATTCCATTGATGAAATATGCAAAATGATCGGAGCCGATTCTTTAGGTTTCTTATCCGTTGAGGACGCCAGACGCCTCTCAGGTCTCCCGGAGGACCACTTCTGTGCGGCCTGCTTCGACGGTAAGTATCCCATTGAAAAAGAAGAAGCTACTTGAGTATATCATTCAGCTTTCTGATCTTGTTTGCTTTGGATGCGGTGACAACAACCTTGTCGCCCATTTTTATGCAGGTACTTCCTGAAGGGATTATCTGCTCGCCGTCTCTGATGATGGCTGTTATCAAAATATCCTTCTTTAAGTTGAAGGCTTTTTCACTTAAAGGAATATCCAGTGCGGGGAAGGAATCGGTTGCTTCGAATTCCATTATCTCCGCACGATTTTCTGCTATGTAATAGAATTTCTTGATCTCTTTTACCGTATCATTCATTTCGTAATTTCTTACAAAACGAACCATCTTTAAAACCGTCAGCTCGGTCATTGAAACCGTGATATCAATGTTTACGCGGTGAAGAAGTCTGACGTGCTCGGGCTTGTCCACTCTCGTGATGACGGATGGAATTCCGCTTGACCAAGCGTACATGCTGATCACAAGATTTGTCTCGTCTCTGTCTGTAAGGGAGAGAAGAGTATCCGCCGAAGCAACTTCTTCCTCCGAAAGGATATCCAATATTTCACCCCCTGCATATACCACTCTCACCCAAGGGTATTTCTGCATCATTTCCTGGCATCTTCCCGCATCTTTTTCCAGTACGGTCACATTCTTCATGGAACCTTTCAGAAAGTTTAGAAGATAATCCGCAGTGATGCCGCCGCCCACGATAACGATCTTTCTGCCCTTGGACTTCATAATGTCCAGGGATCTTAAGGTTGATTCAACCTTGTCTTTGTCCGTGACGATACCTAAGGTATCACCTTCTTCGATAACAAAATTACCGTCGGGAATGATGAGTTTTCCCTTTCTGATCGCAGCTACAACAAGCATATCAACTTTCATTGTGCCGCGAAGATCCCGAAGGGATTTTCCGATCATGGAATTTCCCGGCAGGATATTCATGTCGATAAGCTGAATATTGTCTCCGAAATAACCCTCAAGCTTTAGGAAACCGGGCATGCCGATATTGTGGAAAGCCGTCTCTGCGATGTCTGACTTGGGGCGTACCAGGTAATCGATATTGTACTGGTCGCGAATAGATTCCCACTCATGTACAAAGTCGGGGGAAAGTATCCTGGCAGCGCTGTGTCTTGTGCCCAGAGCTTTGGCCTGCATGCAGCTTAACAGATTTATCTCGTCGATATGTGTAAGGGCGATGATGGCATCGGCGGTATCCGCACCGGCAGCCATCAGAGTTTCCTTTGACGCACCGCTTCCGGTTATTCCGTTTACATTGTATTTGTCCGTGATCTTTTCAACCAGAGAACGGTCCTGATCTATGACCGTTATATCATATTGATCCCGGGTAAGCTCGTCCACCAGCATTCCGCCGGTCTGTCCCAATCCTACGATGATGATCTTCATTTTATTATCTCTCTTTCTTTCACGATCCTTGCCGCTTTTTTCTTTTCCAGGCCAAGATAAACCTTCTTGACCGTGAGTCCTTGTACGATGACTGTAAAGAAGATAGCTACATATGCAACGTTCAGGAATATCTGATATACTTCCGTACTTAAGTATTCGGATGTTTCAAGGGCCAGAGCAAGTGAGAGGCCGCCCTTTAGTGCGGACCAGGTCATAAGTGTTACAAATTCCCGCATGTTGTAATTTCCGGGTATACTGTTCTTTGTCAGAACGGTGCTTATGAATACGCCGCTTGCTCTGGAGAAGATCAAAATAATGATTGAAGCGGGTATTATTATGAGGGCATATTTGCTGACGGAGATGTTCAGAATCAGCATACCTATCATTACAAAAAGCACCGCATTCAGAATGCTTTCGATGATCTCCCAAAAGTCTTCGTAAAGATTCTTCGGATCTATCACCACAACACTGCGTTCGATCTTGTGCATGGAATATGAAAAATACATTCCGCAGACAACGGAAGCAATAACTCCGGAAAAACCAAGATGCTCACAGATTATGTAAACCAAAGAGACATCCAGAAGAGATATCATAATGTATTTGACCGGATCCCTGGTGAGTTTCATCAGCCTGAAGAGAAGCCATGAAACAGCCAGTGCAACAGCTACCGCTCCGAAGATCTCTTTGAACATCAGCAGCAGGAAATTGCTCTCACCGCTGTGGATGATCAGGGAACGCACGAATATGAAAAGAGTGACTCCGGTTCCGTCGTTAAACAGTGATTCATTTTCAATGACGGAGCAGACATTCTTTGAAAGACCGATCTTGTTGAGGATACCTGTGGCGGCGATGGGGTCTGTGGGAGATACCACGCATCCCAAAAGGATACACATCCAGATATTCATGGGAATTTTGAAGATCAGTGCGATCAGATAGAAGAGTCCACCGTACAGGAAGGAGGAAATGAGAGTGGTGAGAAGAGCCAGGAGCGAAATGGGTTTGATGTTCTGGCGGAATTTTCTCATGTTTACCTTGCTGGCTCCAGCAAAGAGCATGAAGCAAAGCACTCCGTCCATCAGATACTCTTCAAATCCGAAAGAACCAAGGTTATCGATAAAGGATTTAAGTGCCGCATTGGGCCAAAAGTGACTGATCACAGCAAGGATCAGTGACAGTACAAGTGACGAAACGATAAGTGCGATATCCGACTGAAGATGAAATAACTTTTCGTTAAGTATGCCCAAGAAAACTATGTATGCAAAAATGATGATTAAAAACACCAGAATATTCATATCAGTAACTCTCCTGTAATATGGTCATATTATCGCATTTAGGCACTTATAAATCAATACTTATGCATATTTATGAGAATTTTCCTAATGGAAATTTGGTAGAAACTGTGGTAAAATTTTAGAGTAATTTTTTGTTCATATTTCGTTCATGGTGACAGGCACCATAAGGTACATTTATGAAAAAAGATCATCTTCCTTATTTTGGAGTTGGACCTATTTATTCTACGGTCGTTATCATTACTACTGTAGCGTCCATAATCTGTTCCAGAAAGATTCAGGCACTCAGGTTTGGACAGCTGAGTATCATAGCGCTGCCTTTTATTATCATAGGCATTCTTCTTGTCTGCTTAGGCGGGTTGTTGGTTGTGCTCGCCATTGCTGTTTCGCGCGTTCACAAAGGTATAGAGGAAAATAAGCTCATAACCACGGGGATATATTCCTATGTGCGCAATCCGATCTATTCGGGATTTCTTTTGATGGGCACCGGTGCGATCTTTATCAACGCAAATGTGGTTTTACTGGTGCTTCCCGTTGCTTATTGGGCTTTTTTGACTGTGCTGGTAAAAAGTACCGAAGAAAAGTGGCTAAGTGAACGCTTCGGGGACGAGTACGATGCATACTGTGAAAAAGTAAACCGCTGCGTGCCCTGGTTCCACGAAGCTACTGATGCAAAACAGCATGAATACAGGCGCACAATGGGACTTGTGTTCGCCGGTCTGATAGTTTCTCTTGTTCTTATTTTCGTATTTACCAGATCCATCACCACACTCAGTGCGCAGATGACCTATGATGCCACACTATCCGTAAAAGAGAATATGCTGAGGGAAAACGTGGAGAGCATGGCGGGCTTTATGGATGCCTGCCTTGATGATTTCTGCGAAAGAAATCCCGATGCGACCAAAGAGGAAATAGAGACTTTTGCGGAGGAACTTGCCAGAAAGAAAATATATTCCGAAACGCACATAGACGGAACCTATATGTGGGTACAGAAGGTCCTGAACTATGACGGAGGAGACGACTACGCCATAAGACTGATCCATCCAAACTTAAGCGATACCGAAGGAACCCTGCTTTCTACCAACACTGTGAATGAAATGGGCATGAAAGCATACGAAGAGGAACTGGAGGGCGTTAAGCGGGACGGAGCAGTCTTTTTAACTTATGCTTTTAAAAAACTGAAGAATGAGGACGTCACAAAGAAGGTCACCTATTCCCTGCTATATAAAAGGCTTGACTGGATCATATGTCAGGGCGTGAATTTAGACGACCTGAATTATTACCAGGAGCAGGCAAAGGAAAATATGGGCATTCACCAGACCATAGTGATGCTTGCAACCGTAGCCACATGGATGGGACTTATGCTCATAATGCTGCTGGCATACAGACGTACCAAAATCCGCATTTACGAGCAGAAGAACAAGGAACTCAGCAATAAACTGAACAGCGATATCCTCACCGGCGCAAAGTCCAGAGCCTACGGGGAAAAGCTCCTTGAACAGGCATTTGATGAATGCAAAAGCGGCATTAAGAACCGGCTGCTTGTAATGATGGATGTGGATCATTTCAAACGTTTTAACGACACATACGGACATGATGTGGGAGACAAGGTACTGACATCCTTTGTTGAGGCTGTGAAGATGGTGATCACTCCCGCGGATATCATCATAAGGTGGGGCGGAGACGAATTTTTGGTGATCTTCAGAGAAGTTGTACCGGAGAGACTCCCCGATGTGGGAGATTCATTAAGGGACGCTGTCAGAAATATAGAAATAGACGACATACCGGAAGAGCATCCCGTTACATCATCAATGGGATTTGCATATTTTTCAAGAAATGATGTGGATGTAAAAGAAGTCCTTGCAAGAGCCGACGAGGCGCTCTACAAGGCAAAAGATGCAGGAAGAGACAATTGGAAGAGCTGAAATTTGCAAAGGAGACCATTATGAAAGGTTATACAGTCGTTAAACTACCGGGGCGGGAAGAAAACATTGACAGGTTCGGTGTAAAGAGTTCCAAAAAAGAACTTGTTGCAGAGATGTATATCACTCATGAAGAGGCATCTTGGAGCATTTCCTTTTTGTACGTAAGGGAAGACCTTCGCAGGAAGGGTATCGGAACAATGATGTTACAGGAAGTGCTGACCCCCATAGCTGAGAGCGGTATGTTCATCCCGGTGGAAATGACATTCATGGGAGAGGCTGCGGAAAACGGTCTTCTTGCTTTTATGGAAGCTCAGCCCAATTTCACTGTTGATACGGAGAATGTTTTTTATCGCATTCCCGCAAAGCTCAGAAGAAAGAGTGAAGAGTGGAAAAAACTAAAAGGGAAAGAATCCTCTGCGGAAGAGTTTTATTCACTTCCTGCAAAGATGCGTAATGCATTTATGAATCATCTTGCAGAGGAGGGATACGAGGATTTTATCGATCCCGATGAGAAAATATATGATAAGCATCTCTGTTTTGCAAAGGTACAGGATGATGCCATAATCGGAGCAATTTTTGTTAGGGTTCATAGCGAAGAAGAACTTGAACTGTCCTTCCTTTATACCGACGGAAAACATCCAAAGGTTGTAGCAGAGATCCTGGGAGCGGCTATAGAAGCTGCCGATGAACTCTATCCTGCCGCAGAGGTCTGGTTCAGTGCCATCACACCGGAATCCGCCGGTATGGCTGACGGAATGTTCGGAGATATGATAGAGCCCGAGAATGTTTATACAGCATTCTGGAACGGCTGGTCCGAGGAAGACTACGAAGACATGAATAAGATCATTGCAGAACTGAAACAGGCATAAGTCAGGTAGGAAGGAGTAAAGAAATATGGATTTCAACGAAAAAAACTCGTTTAAGATAAATCGAAAAAAGCAGGAAGAAAATAATATCCTTCGCGAGAACATAATCGGATTGAATGAAGCGGAAGAAAAAGAGCAGCACACTTACCATTTCCTCACAAATATGGATGTCATGGAAGGCAGAAAGTGGGACTACGGCTCACTTTCCAACGAATTCTACTCCAATATGCATGTGGAGGAAAAACTGGAATGGAATGATGCAAAGGCGGAGGAATTGGCCAAAAAGAGCAATAAATACAGCGCCAAAGACAGAAAAAATTACATGGCTAAATGTAAAAAGATCCGCAAAGAAAAGCTGGATAAAATGTTTCTGCCTTACAACATAAAAAAGCACAGCGACAAAACTAAGCTGAAGTATGCTTATGACTTTATCAATTACCAGTTCGAGGCCAGGGAGCAGTATATCCGTGCGACCATGAAAAATGAAAACGAGATGAGAGTCGACCTGGCAATGAACAAGATGCGTAAGTATTATCAGAGGACAAGACTTTACGTAGCTTATCTTTATGACGCAAAGACCGATAAGGAAAAGCGTACCTACAGTGCTGAGATAGACAAAGCAAAAGAAAAACTTGCCGCAGTATTAAAGGAGGCGGAAAAGCTTCCCCTTTACGAGCAGCGCTTCTCGTGGTCAAAGGTAGTCGGCGGCAGTGAGAAGACTTTATCGGATGAGGAGCAGGCTAAAAAGAAGATTCAGGAGCAGCGTAAGCGCGAGGAGGACAAGAAAGAGCGCGAGAGACAGGAAAAGGAAGCCCAGCGCGCGAAAACCCGCGAGCGGATCCTTGTCATGTTGGAGACAGGCAAATGGACAAAGACTACCATTATTAAACCGAAAAAACAAAGGGGCAGAAGACAAAAAGCTGACGAGGTAAATAAAAAGCCTGAGGTCATCACAACTGAGCTGGAGATCGATAGCAACTGGATGCTTAAGGATTACATAGATGTGATCGCCAAACAAGTTCTGGACAATCCGAAAGATGCAATACTGAATTTTCCGGAGGATCTTATTGCATCGAGGCTCAAGGAATACAATACCAATGTAAAAGAAAACTTCGCATATCTCAAACAGAATGCTGCAAAAGGTCTTGCAGATGCTTTAGCAACCGCTGATGATCCCCAGCAGAGAGAGGCTGCAGAGTATGTCGGATCCGGTTTTTCGTGGATCAATCAGCTCTGTTACGAAAAATATGAGAAAAAGTATGCGAAGGCCTTCATTTACAGGGACGTAGCAAAAACTGCGATAGCAAGAGAGCATCCCGCGATCACGGTCAATGAGTTTAAGGAGATCCAGAAGCAGGCAAAACGCTGGGACAAGATAAAGGATATCGACTTTAAGGGAATGGGCATCGACGTTTATTCCAGCGATATCATTAAAACTCTGTTAACAGACAAGAATGTCAAGATGGAAGATCTTACGCGCCTTAAGAAGCAACTTGAGGGCGTTGATAAGCTGCTTCACCGGATAGTTACGGACAAGTACGGATATTTAAATCACGACCGGATCTATGCGGGACTCCGCAGATTTATCGGAAACAAGGCACTTTTTGCCGGCAACAACAAGATAAAGGATCTTTCCGAGAGGTATCTTCTTGGTCTTTCATATACCGACAAAGAAACCGCCATGGTACAAAAGGACTTTGAAGATGCTTACGAGGAACAGATAACGGTTACCTTTGGCGAGCAGTTCAAGTTCGGTATAGAAAAGTTTCTTACATCAACAAGATACGGCTGGGACGAGGTCGGAACCAGAAAAACAGAGCTTAACAAGAGATTAAAATTCGTAAACGCTTACCTCAAGAAGATCGAGAAACATAGTCAAAATATCACTATGTCCGGGCAATGCTGGGACGAGATGTTCAAATTATTCAGGAATTATGTTGCAAATTCCATGGCTACAGCATGGTATATCTCGGAAAGGGACAAAGAGGTCGGTAAAAAGCTGGATGCGGACATAAGAGATACAATTCTTTCGATAAAGGAGAAGGATAAGGGGGAAAAGCTGATTTCCTTCGGGCAGTATATCGGAGAGCTGAAAGAGAAAAAGGAAGCCGAGAAGAAGGAACTTATCACTGATTACTCATATGCTCAGATGCTTGATGAGATCATCGAGGGCGAGGAGTTTAAGAAGGCTATTCCTGATGATGCCACGAGGGTTTTCCTTCGCGAGAACAAGAATGTATTCCTCTTCAGAAACAAAAAGCTTGCAGAACAGTTCCCTTATATGAAGGAGCTTAAGGATATCGATGAGCTGGAGGAACTCTCCTACGAACAGTTTGAAAATGTCAGCAGGTTCATTGTGGAGAGCCTTACGGAAGAAGGTGTATTGGAGGCTGTCACAAAGCTTCTAAAGGATGAAACCAAGGAGACCGAGAGCAAGAGACGCATACTCCTTCGCATTATGTCCGACAGGACCGATGCAAAGGGAGTGGAGCAGTACATAAAAGACGAAACGGACAAAGAGGAGAGAAAAAAGAAGCTTAGGAGACAGAAGCTTCTTATCTCCGTTGGTACAAACAAGGAACTCCGCGACGGAAAGATCAGATACCGTTACGAAGATTTAAGAGACCGTGACAAGGGCATCCTGCAGACATATTTCGGAAAGAATTCCGGATGGCTCAAAGACAGAATAAAGAAATTTGATAAGGCCAATTCCGTTTGGAAGAGGATCGAAAAGATGGGACCCGATGCCGTGAAGGTGACAAGGTACCTTTTCGAAGTGTGCTATGAGAGTGAAAAACCCGAGGAAAGTCTGGAACTGCTGGCTAAGTGCTTTTCCGGAAAAAATGTTTTGGACGAGCTGACCAAAAACTTTGACATCAGGAGCGTGAAGCTGGATGGAGAAAACGTTCTGAAGGAAATCGTGAGTGATCTGACTGCCGCATTCAGGCAAAAGGATGACAGCGCAGAACAGGATCTTCTGGATCTGGCAAATAAGTCAAAGATCGAGAAGACAAAGAAAACAAAAACCGAAAAGCCCATGGAGATCAAGGACTTCATTCTGGAGATGAGTCTTTGCGGCACCCAGGACATATTACTCGGACACGAAGGCAAATTCCAGAAAGTTCTCTTTATGTACGAGGATAAGGACGATTATCCGGAGGAATTGAGGAAGGTTGCTAAATTTGCCATAGGCCGTATGAAGCAGATCGACAACGCAGTTGCCGGTTATCCACCTGCTGTTCAGGCGGAACTCAGGCAGAAGCTTATGCGTACCTGCATGAACATCGAGACAGAAAAATACGAAGAATACACAAAGTTCGAAGCGGAAAAGGAAGCTACATTAAAGGCTATTGAAGCCAACAAAACCACCCAGAGCGGAGCTTTAAAAGAACTGGCTGAAGCTATGGAGAATCTGGGTAAAGCCAGAGAAGAAAAACAGGAAGCCGAAAGCAGAAAAGAAGGCTATCAATCAAAGCTTTCCGTTGCGACAAAGGAAAAGGATCTGGCGAAGGTTGAACTAGACACATTAAAGAGCGAAAAGACCGAGCTTGTAAAGGGATTCAAGTCTATTGATGATAATTACAAGAGTGAGCAAAAGACATACGACAAAGTGATGAATGCCTATTTTGCCCAGGTTGATGAGTACGATAAAGCCAAAAAAGCTGGCAAGATTACCAAAAAGCTTGAGACAAAGCTATCAAAAGCTGAGAAGGAATACAGTGAAGCCGCAAGAAAGTTTAATGAACTGTCTTCCGAGTATAACGAAGCTGTCAAAAAACGTGATGATGCCGTAAATGCGGTGGAGAAGAAGGAGAAGGAATTTGCAGAGATAAAGGGCAGAGTTTCCGAACTTAAGAACAATATCGCCGAGGCAGAAAACGAGATCAAAAAACTGGAAGCACGCTATGATGTATGCTTTACCGACTATGAAAACAGAAAGAAGCTCACGGTTAAGGCTGAAAACTCCAAGGGAAGCCTGCTCCATGATCTGGAAAAGGTAAACGAGGAGGAGATCACACAGGATTATTACGCTGAGGTAAAACAGAATATAAAGGAATACGGCCTCAGCAATATGGAAGAGTTGAAAGGCATACTTAATGAGTGCATCGACAAGAACGGAGTAATGAGCGGTGAACTTCAGCAGACCATTGAACTCTACAATGCGCGAAAGAAGATTCTGGAGGAATATGAGGGTGGAGAGCTAGCGGTCATTTCCGGAAAGCTTCTGGAAAACAGCGAAATACTGATGGATCTTCTGGATCCCGCAGAGAGCGTTGCTATGGCCAGAATCAGCACGCTATATGAATTCTTCGCTCCTTTTGCGGCAGCAGTAATGAGACAGAGTTCAGCTTTCCTGGGAGACTACTACCTCGAGGATAATCTTGAAAAACTTCTTTCCGGAAAAGGTGTGTTGTATAACGGAATCTATCATACACTCAAGGAACAGAATGATTTTGACGGTAAGGTAGATGTGTGGAGAGAGCAGCTTCAGGAGTTCGGCGCGAACTATGTGACCCAGCAGAAGAAGGGCTCAAAATCCATCAACGAAAACCTTCAGAGCGCCGGCAGCGGTCTACAGAAAAAGATCGCAAAATACTATTACGGCAGCGGACAGACCAAGGACGAAAAGAAGCTGCAGAAGGCTCAGTTTACCAAATACTGGTTCATCAATTCAAAGAATTACGGCGTGGAACTGGCTGCGGAAAAAGGCGGACAGAATCACTACCAGATAGCTATGCACAAGGCACAGGGTATGCTGATGCAGATCAATGCCTATGTTACATCCAATGCGGACTGCATACAGCAGGCATGTATTCAGGGCACCCTGGAGAACCTTTATAAGGAGCTTGGAAACAATTACATTGCCAACGATGCAAGCATCGAAAACTATATTGTGCAGTACGTCCTGGCCACGAAATATAAAGATACCAGGATACAGACCGGAATGTTTTCCGGAGATTACAATACCGATGATGAGACACTTCTCAAGATAGTGGAGAGCCTGCCTCCGGAGCAGCTTAAAGAGATCAAGACCTATGTTCTTGATTTTAAGAACTTTGTACGTGATCCGTCCTTCCGTGAAAACCCGGAGGAATTCTCCAAGAATCTGAACAAGTATGCGAAGCTCTACTTCGATAAACTTCAGATCGCAATCGAGGAGGAATCAGCGCTCCTAAAGGAAAATGCAGATGCCATGAGGCTCAGAAAGCAGAAAGAGGAAGCTGCGGAAAAGGATGTTGTTAATACAAAGTATGAAGGCAGAAAACTCTACAACGAGAAGTTCTTTGACAACAGACTTGATGCACTTAAGAGCTTTGGAGAGCAGAAGCAGACACTTATATACCTTACCGATAACAAAAAGAAAAACAAGTCAATCCGCAGCGTGGGAGCTGAGGAAGACGCAAAGATCATTAAAGCGGCAAAGGAGTATTTCATACCTTCAAAAGAGGAAAAAGAGAAAAATATAAAATATCCCGACATTCTCGCAGAGTGCCTGGCTGAGTACATGCGCCAGAATTACATTATGGCGGAAAAACTTGACCGCTTTGCAGACTGGATGGCAGGTATTGAGAGCCGTTTCTCGGAAGAGGCAAAAAGACTCAAGAATATCTATAACATCAGAAAAGAGATGATGAAGGGTGAGCCTGATGAGGGTGAGGATGCATTCATCGTATACGCTGCAAGATTTACCATGAATTCAACGGAGCCCGAAAAAGATATCAAGGCCCTTTCCACCAAGTTCAACTCACTCTTTAAGAAAATCAGGGAGCTTGAAGCCTTTGAAATGAAGAACCCCGCCCTCAGGATGGCACACAAGGATGCATGCGAAAAGATGCGTGCACTTATTTTCATGCACAAGGATATTACTCCTTTGGAACTCAATAAACTTATAACGGCTCAGACCAAGTATTTCCTGTATGCGGATCAGGCATATCAGGTAATAGAGGACTATGCCGCAAAGGATTCATATCTCGGAAAGATCGACCTTGTTTACAGAAACCGTTACCTCAACGGAGCAAGAGAATACTTTACCGCCAGGATCATTGAGGATTCTTTGAGCGGAAAGGTATTTGACAGCAAGAAATTTGAGTCCGAGGTAAGAAAAGTTCTGGGTGACGAATACAGGAGAAATGCTCTTGTTAACGCAAATGCCGCGGTATCAAATCTTGATCTCGAGCATGAAAATATCTATCCCGGCGCAATGTCCAGAAAGGACTTCGAGCACATCCTTTCAGCCACCAGGAACAAGGATCTTGTAAAACAGTATAACGAACTTACCAACACCCAGCGCAGGCTGTTTGCAATGGCTCTGTACTGCATGAGGATGGAGGAACATGGAAGCCAGAAGGTTCTCTATGGCCAGTCCGATGCCGGAATGAAGGAAGCAAGGGGCCAGATCCTGAGCTACATGAAGGGAAATGATGTGGACTTTAACGTGGATTATACCAGAAGTATCCGCGCCGTTTCCGTTAAGAGAAATAAATTCAAGATATCGGCTGATAAGGAACTCTTCAAGGAGGCCTTCGAGTTTGTAAAGAAAGTAGAACAGCGCAAGGAAGAACTTCGCCCGAAGGAATTCGAGAGAATGGGCGATGCTGTGACCATAATCAGGCAAGCTAACAAATACAGGGGAGCAGCCCAGTCTGCGGCAACGAATGTGGCCGATCAGTTAAAAGAACTTGATAACAGGACCGTGGGTTCAAAGAATAAACTCCTCACGACTATTTCGGATATATCCATAGTAGATGTAAAGAGACAGCAGAGCCAGGGCTTCATAGCCAGAAACAAGGACAAGGCCGACAGATTTGTTGAGGGCTACAAGGTGGATGACGTTATGGAACGTGTATCCAAGCTCTCAGAGGCACAGAAGTCTCTACTTGTATATGTTCTTCAGGATCGTACCGTGCTTGATTTCTCCACTGCGGGCAAGAATGAAAAGACCGGCATTGTACCTCATGCAAACCAGGAAAAGAGATTTAAACTCTTTGAAAAACTTCTCGATGAGAAGGGAAGATTTGAGGCCATCATCGAAGCGGGAAAGGCAGAAACGGTTAAAAAGGCTTACGCCACATTATTAAGCTTCCAGCTCAAGGATAATAAAGAACTGTCAGAGAAAGAACTTTCAAAGGATGATTTCGCCGAGAAAGCTTTGGACCGTGTAACGGCAATAGACTGGAAGCTCCTTAGCTATGCCATCGATTTCCTGGAGGAAGTAGAGAGCGAGAGAAGAAAGATCTATGTAGTGCGCCAGTCAAAGCAGTTCCTGCGCGCCAGCAAGGACAAGAAAAAGCACTCGGTGGTATTCTACAACAGCCACAAAGCGCAGATGACAAAGGAAGGCGTGGATTCCATCCCTACATTTGAAAGCATCATCCGTATGGCTTACAAAGAGGATATCATCAATAACGACACATCATCATCCTTCCGCAAGGAAGCAGATGACATGATGAGTGGATACAATAAGCTTACGGAAAAGCAGAAGCTTCTCTTTATCAGAGCACTTGAACACCGTGATATTCTGGATGTCTCACAGAAAAATCTCTACAAGAATGTCTTTGGTCTGGCGGACAGAGATTTCGTAAACGAGAAGGGCAGAGACGAACTTGCGGATGAATTCCTGGAGAAAGAAGGAGAGGTTGAATTAAAGGAGGATTCCTGCCTGCAGGCATTTGAATCCCTGCTTTCAGACCAGATAAATGACGACACCGATTTCAGCAAGGTCAAGGGTGTAAACTGGGCAAACAAGAACCTGGCGGTCAATAACCAGATTTTTGTCACAGAGAGAAGTACCGTCATCGACTGGAAGCTCTTTAAACGCGCACTTCAGTTTGTAACCAGAACCGTAAACGAGAAGAAACAGAATTCAGGAAACGAGGCAATCTACAATGCTCTGGGAGATAAGGACAAGAACGGTGAGCTTAAGATTGACACCAATTATCTGCGTATGAACCTTCACAACACCGGTTCAAGATTCATGAGATTCCTGGCCAAAGAAGGATATTCGGAGATCGAAGACAATCTGGGAATCTTTGAGAAGATGGGTGATTATGCCGGATATATTCTTTCCACAAAGACCAACAACTTTATTCAGGGCGAACTGAACACCTATATTACAAAGCGCCAGGAGGAAGCAGAGGAGGCCGAAGCAAAGAAGGACGGCGAAGAGAAAGAAGAGAAGAAGAAAGAAGATGAGGGCAAACTCAGCTTCGTTGCAACATTAAAGAAGATCGCCGACGATTATTCCGAGCAGAAGAAAACCCTTGAAGAAATGTTCAAGCAGGCATCAGAAGAGATAGATTATGTCAAGGGACTTATGAGCGAGGAAGAAAAGCTCATAGTCAATACCGATGAACTCAAGGAAGAACTAAAAGATGTGAAGCTTCCGCCCGAGGAGAAAAAGGGACTTACGGGATATAAGTATGTTGATCTTGCTATATCCGGCGGTACCGCCATTATGGGTATAAAGGGTGTTATCGATGAATATGCCCAGAATACCGAAATGCTGGAAAATATAGACAAGTATATCGACAACTATCTCGGCGGATTCATGAGTGCCAAGGGTATCGGCGAATGGTATCAGAAAAAGGTCGGCCTGCTAAATGAAAACGGTGAAAAACCGAAGGTTGAGGACGGCTTTATAGACAAGAGAGTTCCGGATGTTGTAAAGCAAAAGCTGGATACATTCCTGCTGGCAGCAGAAAAGAGCGGTCAGCTGATCAAGACAGTGAAGGAAGCATTCTTTGATCCTTCCATCGAGGTTCTTGGGGATTTCAAGAGTATCTACGAGTCCTACAAGAATATCAGCGAACTTAATGAGGCTAAGGAAAAGTCCGGAAAGAAGCACGAAGCCGATAACGAAAAGATAGAGAAGGCAAAGCTTTCCAAGGAAGAGAAAGAGGCTGTTGAACAGGCACGCCAAAACAATATCGATCTTCTTAATGGCGGAAATGATATGACCAAGAATATCGAGAGCAGGAAGATCCTTTTGACAACGGGCGAACTGGCACAGAAGATCTTAAAATATGCAGGTCAGGATCAGTTCAACAAGTTTATCGACAAGGCATTCAAGTTCGCAGGATTTATCTGGCACTGCATCTCCGATGAGAAGGCAATAAAGAACTACTATGGCAGCAGTGGAAACGAAGAAGTCAAGGAACTGTTCCGCGGAAAAGAGATCCTTATGGATCAGTTCAAGTATGATAATGATATAAAATTCGATTCCACGAGGTACGAGACGGAAAACGGAAAAGTAATAGTAGGAAAGCAGGAACTCAGAATGCTGAAGAATGGTCTTGGATTTGAAAGCGAGGAAGAGCTCGTGAAGTTCCTGCGTCTCAATATCGTGAACTCGCTGCTGTTCTCTTCAAGTAAGTTCAATCCGCTGGAGGAAACCAGACTTCTGGCAGAGTGCACTCTCACAGTGCTGGGCCTTGAATCCTCTATCGGAAAGACGGATAACGATACCGCAAGAAAGGTATTCGATAAGCTTTCTGCATAAAAGAACCGGTAGATCTGTGACCCTTGGGTCACCCCCTATTTGCTTTCTATAAGAGCACGTACAAATTCATATACCCGCCGCGAGGAGGAGATATAAAGCTTCTCCTCGGTGGTGTGGATTTCCTTCATATCAGGCCCGATGGATACGCAGTCGAGGTCTGATATTTTATTGTTGAAAAGACCGCACTCAAGCCCCGCGTGAATAGCTTTTAATATGGGTTTCTTTCCATACATTTTTTCATAAAGGGCACACATTCTATCTCTGAGGGGAGAATCCGCGCGATATGCCCATCCGGGATAGCGGCCTGTTATCTTTACCTTTCCGCCGTAGGTATCTGCCAAAAGGCATACACGGTTAGTGAGATCACTTTTTGCGCTTTCAATGCTGGAGCGGACAGAGAAGGTGGCATGAAGAGAGGCACTGTCACTGCTTAGCTTTACTATGCCAAGGTTTAGGGATGTTTCAACAAGTCCTTCCACATCCGCGCTCATGGCCTGCACACCGTCCGGTACGGTATAGAGAAATTTTATCGCTTCGGTGGCATTTACGACGGTATCGATGGAATCGCGTATCTCTGATACAGGCTTTCTTGACAGAACCTTGCAAAAAAGATCGGGATCCTTTGTGTGGTATTCGTTTCTTACGTCTTTTGTGAATTTATCAAGATATGCTTCAAAGTTTGATTCGTCCTCGACCAATACGCTAAATTTCGTGGTGCGGGGGATGGCATTATCCGCGAGACCGCCTTCGAGCATGGTCAGATATACCGAATTGCTGTAGCCTTTGAGAAGTCTTGCAGCCAGTTTGTTTGAATTTGCCCGTCCCTTTACGATCTCCTCTCCGGAGTGACCGCCTAAGAGTCCTCCGATCTCGATCTCATAACAGGTGAAGCCCTTCAGATGATCCCAGGATTCTACCTTTACAGGTAAATCGGCATTTATACGAAGACCACCTGCGCAGCTTGTAAGAAAGATACCTTCATCCTCGGAATCAAGATTTAAAAGAGTGTGACCTTTAAGCATGGAGAGATCGATGCCAAAGGCACCTTCCATACCGGTCTCTTCGTTGGTGGTGATGACAACCTCGAGCCTGGGGTGCTTAAGGCTTTCATCCTCTAAGAGGGCAAGAGCGGTTGCAACCGCGAAGCCGTCGTCTCCCCCAAGGGAAGTTCCTTCTGCGTAAACATAATCCTCTGCCTCATTTATAGCCACCTTAAGAGGCTCGGTCTTCATGTCGATATCAAGCTCAGGCTTATGTACGGCCACCATATCCATGTGTCCCTGGATAATTATGGGGGGCTCATTTTCGTACCCCTGTGAAGCTTCCTTGATGATTATCACATTTTTGTACTCATCCTGAATGGTCTCAAGGCCGTGGCTGCGACCGAAAGAAGCGAGATAATCGCTTATGGCGTCCACATTATAGGATCCGTGGGGGATCTTTGTCAGTTCCTCGAAATAATAGAAAAACCTATTTGGTTCAAGTTTATCAAGTTTTCTCATTATAATTGCCTTTCTTCTTTTTTTGTTTCCGGGAATGCTTTTGTAAAGCCTTATATATGATACACCATCATGATTTTTCAGGCAATCGTGGGGAGAAAATCACCGCAGACTCTTTGGGCTAAATCGTTGAAACAGACCCGATTTTTTTATATAATATATGGATAACTTATGAGATTTTGCTGACGGTTGAAAGAGAGGAAAATAATATGGCAAAACCCAAAAAATATGCAAAAGCTGTAGTTCCTACTTTGGATGAAGCATTGGAGATCTCGGATGACTTAAAAAAAGAATTAGAGACAGAGATCAAGGAGTCGTTTGGATTCGATGATTTTATAGAATCACACAGGACTGCTCAGGAGATTCTTGAAGAGACAAACAAGCATCTTGATGAATATGTGGCAGCTTATGAAAAGAATAAGAAAGACAGAGAGCCGGTTGAGAAGGTTTATGCCTTTAAGATAGGTATCCTGAACAATATGGCAAAGCGTTTTCATCCACTTTCGGAATATGGTAAAGCTAAGCTGGGTGAGGCCGTGAAATGCAGGATGGAATTTGAAGCCCTCATCGGTCCCATGATCACGAGGATCACAAAAAACAATATCGATCTTTTCAGAACAGTTTTATCCCGGGATGTTGCAGAGGATATCGCCTCCGGCAGGCTTTCGGCTATCGGTGCCGTGCGTACTAAAAAGGGTACCGCCTATGGTGTGGGAGCCCTGGCGTATTATTTTGACGAGATCGGGACAGAAAAGGTTGTGAGGATAATATGGCTTTTTGTGAACAAGGATTTCCGGGAGCGCGGAGTCTGCAACCAGCTTATCGGAGAACTGACTTATCGCTGCGCACGGACAGGATTTTCCAATATTTCCGTGGAGTTTCCCATAGGCATTACGGATACGAAACTCCTGGGATACGTACTCGGAACCTGGCAGTTTGATCTGGATAGCGGCATGGATCCGGATTCGGTTATGAAAGTCGGGGATGTCACGGGATATGAGAAGATAGACAGCTGTAAAAAAGGAGTTCAGGCACTGTCAGATCTTGATAAAAACGGATCCGATCTTATAGTGAAGAAAGCTCTTCGAAAGCTTGCATACAGAGGCTTTCTGACGAATACAGATCTTTCAAAGGATTACATAGACAGAAGTCTTTCCTGCTACTTCGGGGATGAAGGTGCAGTAAAAGCAATTCTGCTGGCTCACAAAACACCTTCCGGGATCCTTAGAGTTGAGTATCTGGGAGCTGAAGAGGGATGCGAGGCTCTTTACTATAATCTTATCAGTTTCTTTATGCAGAAGGCGATAACCTCGTATGAGGATGATACACTTTTGAAGATACCTGTGGAGATGGAGGAACTAGGGAGTTTTATCGAGGAGATCTGTCCGAAGCAGATGGGACAATATATGATCGCAGGTGATATGACAAAACCGGAACCTGAATTGGATCTCAGTCCGGAAGATGTTGCAAAGATCATGGCAGTATAACAAAGGAACAGGTGATCATATGGAATTCAAACAAAAACAAAAAAATGCTGAAATACTTACCCATAAGGAAGAAGAACTGTCCCTGCAAAAATCCGAACAGAAGCAGGAACAGATAAATGCGCAAGAGGTTACAGAAAAGAGCGAGGCCGACTTTTCCGAAGGGTTCAAAGAATCGACCATGAAGGATGATATAGATGAACTTGGGGGCCCGTCTCCCGATGAACCCCAGTTTATAGGTCTTGAGAAGAAATATGCGGCCAAGAAGGAAAATGACAGCCCCAAGATGCAGGCTGTGAGAGATGCGATAGCGGCATATCACGATCCAGAAAGCTACAGGATGACCGAAACCCAGGCGCTTGATAATCTTATCAAAGCCTGCGACAGATACTGCCGTGGACGATTCCGTATCTTTAAGAGAGGAGATGCCAAAAAGAGACTTGAGGAAGTCATGGCACTCAGGGAACAGGCAGAACAGAAAAAACAGGCTTTACTGAGCGAGAAAAAGGACGGGATCGATCATATCTATAATGCAGCGAACTATGAATACTATAATACTCAAGTGAATGCAACGCAGGGGGCAAATCTCGGAAAGAAGATCGTCGGCGGAGTTGTGGCTTTCCTCAACGCTACCGTGGGTAATGTTTTCAGACTCGTTACTCTGCAGCCGCTATGGAAGGGAAAGATACACTGGAAATCCTATTCAACTTATTATGAAACCATCAAATTCCTGGATCGTACTTTCGGAAGAGAAAAGAAGATCGAAAGGGTTGATGAACAGGGACATGTCATAGAAGGCGAATATGATACCGTAAAGCAGTATGAAACCTCCACATCACATAAGGATAAGCTTAAGAGCAAGACACTTGCAGCGGAAGAAGCCCAGATGAAATCCTATGAGGCCATGAAGGAGCAGGGCATTTTTGATGATTTTGATGAAGACGCATACATGGATCATGGGTACTTAAATGATGACAAACTCAAGGAAGCAAAGAGAGATCTTATCAAGGAGTATCAAAAGCAGCCCAGAAACCAGGAGGCAATAGATTATTATGAAAAACAGATCGAGGAGCGCCAGCATGAAGCTGAAAAGTTCCTGGCCTATATGACAAAATACAAGCCTACTGTGGGATACAATATTGACGATCACACGGAACTTGATGTCGAACTATCAAAGATCAGGATAAATGACTTTAAGCTGAATTCCCAAAAACCTGCCGAAGATAATCCGGCCGGTACCTATGCTAAGGCCATGCACAATGAAAGCTGGTTTTCCGTT
>CACXGM010000155.1 GCA_902767075.1 uncultured Lachnospiraceae bacterium | reverse complement strand
GGTAAAAGAGAGAATTCTTTATTCCTTCCATCTGGGAGAGGCCGTATCCTGCTGAACCCCTTGATTGATAAAAACGAGAGGGTTTGATACAATAATACAAAATATATACAGGAGCAAAAAACAGATGTTTACAGATAGAATACTGTCTCCCGAGGTGCTGGCAAAGAACACCTCAAACAAATTGTTTGGAGAGAAGAAGAAATCACCGATGGTTATTTTTGCCACCACTCTGGTGAATGCCTTTGTGTGCTATTTCTATCACATGATATACGGGCTTGGATGCCCCGATACTCTTTCGGAGGGTGTCTACTATTACAGAAATGCGGACTATGCCACATCCCAGGCCAGGTGGATGATACGTTACATAAATGAGATCTTTGGAAAGAATGTAGTCATCACATCCCTGATAGTACTCATATACTGTTTGATGATCGGTATTTCGGTTTATATCATTTGCCGCATAACCGATATCACTGCTCCATGGTCACAGATCCTTATATGCACAATGATGGTGAGCTTTCCTGTGGTGCTGCATCATTTTGCGTATTTTTATATGGCTCTGGCCTATTCCTTTTCTTTCCTGATGGTGACTGTGGGAACCGCTCTCATCAGAACTCGAAAGATCCCCTGGATCATCTGCGGCATTCTGTGTTATCTCATGATGCTGGGATCTTATCAGGCGTATATCGGAGCTATTTCCGCACTTGCGGTTGTGCTTTTTATTCATGATATCTTAAACGGAAAAGAACTGAAAAAAGGAGTGTTTAATTTCCTTTTATCGGCTGCCGGAGGTATTGCAGCGTGTCTTCTCAATTTCCCGGTTTCAAACTTTATGATGAGTCTCTGGTGCCTGTCACCATTAAGATTTTGTTAAGACTTTGTTAACTCTAAAGAGCGAGGAATACCCCGCTCTTTTTTCGGTGCCTGTCACCATTAAGGAATTGTTAAGACTTTGTTGACTCGGTGTTTTTATTCTTCTTAAAAGAAATGGGGGCGTCGCTCTGAGCCATATTGGTGATCATGGCGATAGCCTTCTTTACGGGAGGAATGTTGATCACGATTATGGTTGCGGCCATCTCAGCTAAAATGTAACTGTAATTGTAGCAGATGGAGTAAACATTGGTCAGGGCCTTGGGGAACCACTCGGGCATGTAATCCATCCAGTACATATAACCGCCCACTGTGTGGAAAAGACCGCGGCAGATACATGCTACGATATAGCCGATGAGAAGACCGTTCTTCTTCTTATACCAGAAGCCTGCGATACCCAGTGCGGTAAATGCAAAGAAGTAATCACAGCAGGTCTGAAAAGGTGTGAGGAAATAGGTTCCGCCGGACTGTATGAACTGCAGCAGACTGTATGCAAATGCTACGATAAAGCCCACGTTCACACCGTACACATAACCGATGAAGGTGATGAAAAACATGGAGAAAAGTGTTACAGATCCACCCATGGGCATCTCGAATTTGATAAAGGATGTGCCGAATGCAAGAGCAAGTGAAATACCTGCAAAGGCGAGGGTCTTGGAACTGAAACGCTCGGTTTTTTGCTTGTTGCTGACGATGAGCGCGGCGATCAAAAGAGCAAGGAGCATGATCACGACTATAGCAATATAGCCGGGCTTTGCAAGCTCATAATAATCTCCGTCTTCTACGTGGTTGATAAAAAATGACATTTTGAATGCCTCCTTCCGCCGGTATTAACCGGATCAAGTAATAAGGGTTTAAGAATACTGCATACAAATTTACAATATCCTCTTCTCAGCGTTATGCACCCCTGGCGACGCTATGAATGCGAAGTATTTCGCATTTGAGACAGAATGCGATTGCATTCCACGATTAGTTATATTAATCTTAAAACAGATGTGAGTCAAGAGAAAAATGATCATGAAAAAATGTGTAATTGTCGGCGGTGCCGAAATAAAGGAAAAAGCATACATAAAAAGCCTTCTTTCCAAGGAAGATTTTTACATCTTTTGCGATCGGGGTCTTGACCATCTGGATATGGTCAGAGAGGTAACGGGAAGAGATCCGGACCTGTCCGTCGGTGATTTTGATTCCCACAGAGAGCCTTCCGAAGGAGAAGTGATAAAGCTCCCCAGGGAAAAGGATGACACGGATACTTTTTATGCCGTAAAGGAAGGGATCAAAAGAGGCTTCGATAACTTTCTTTTGATAGGAATGATCGGGGAGAGGATCGATCATACCCTTGGAAATATTTCCATTCTCTTATACTTATTTGAGAGAGGAAAAAAAGCGGTCTGTGCAGACGATTACTGTGAGATGCTGATAGTCGGTCAGACTCCTGAGTACATAGAGGATTCGTATCAGTATTTTTCTCTTTTGAATGTCTGCGGAACCGCAAAAGATATCATTATCAGAGATGCAAAGTTCCCCCTTGAAGGCGGAGAGATAAAACCCGATTATCAATACGGTGTCAGCAATGAGGTGCTCCCGGGAAAGAAAGCATGCGTGAGTGTGGGAGAGGGAAACCTTCTGCTCACAAAGATCAGGTAGAAACTTATAATCTGATCGACAGTAAAAAGCAAAATAAGAAAAAAATATATCAAAAAACTGATTAGAACAAGGTGGTCTGAAATGTCAGAAGACAAAAGCATTTATGAATTAAGAAAAAGCATCAGAAAATATAAGGAAGATCCCGTGCCCGAGGAGGATATAAAAAAGATCATAGAAGCGGCAAGGCTGGCACCGTCTGCCAAAAACCGTCAGCCATGGAAATTCTATGTTGTGACCGGGGAGAAAAAAGAGGAGATCCTCATTCAGATGGAAAAGGGTATAGAAAAGTCAAAGAAATCCCTTTTCATGCCAAAGAAATTCAGAAACGGAATGGCAAGCGCCGAAAATACATTGAGAATCATGAGAGAGGCGCCGGTGATAGTGCTGGTGATGAATCCTTTTTCAAAGAATCCATATCTTCCCATTTTTGCCGGAAAGAGAGTGTCGGAGATACACAATACCATGTCCCTCGGTGCTGCGGTAGAAAACATGATACTCAAGGCTACGGAAATGGGATACGGTACCCTCTGGATAGGAAATACCGTATATGCTCACAAACAGATCACGGAGTATCTGGGAACAAAACAGCAGCTTGCATGTGCTGTGGCTATAGGTCTTCCGGATGAGACTCCCGAGGGAAGACCGAAAAAAACTCTTGATGAAATAATAGAGTTTCTGGGATAAAAGGCGGAAAACTCGGACGTTTGATTCTTGAAAGCAGAAAATATGTATAGTATTCTGAATTTAGCATTTAAGTGCATTTTCAAAGAATAAATGATTCGGAGTATCAGTTCATCATAGGAGGGATTATCATGCCATTGTATAACGACCAGGCTCAGGCCCGGACACAGAAGCTGACAGAAGATCAGCTTTTTACAGTCCTTGAAAAGCAGAGGACCCATGAGTTCAGAAACGCGCCTGCACAACAGCCGCAGCAGCCGGGGCAGGTTGCAGCCAGACCTGTTCAGCAGCTTAAATCGTACTCCAGCCTGTCAAAGGATGAAAAGAAAGCCGAGAAGGAAAAACATAAGGCTATCATAGCCCAGAATACTTTCTGTACGGCAAAGGATATGGAGACCATCTACGGACAGCATGTACTTCAGGAAACTGTCAAGATAGAAGGGGAGAAGATCACACAGGCTGAGCTTTTTGAGAAAGTTATGAACGGAGACGTCGCCCATATGGAGAAGCTCGACGGTATCCTGAGAAACAGAGTGGCTACCGAGTATTTTCGTACCCACAGGATCACGGGAACTCCAAAGGAATTCGTTGCGGAGTTAAAGAGAAGACCGAATCCCGTGACCGAGATGTTAAATCCCCGTATGAGACTTGCCATCTCTCTGGTGATGAATTCACCTGAGGTTACAGAAGAGGTAAAGGCAAAGTACCGTGAGATAGATGAGCTTCTTAACACAGAGATAATGAAGGCCACTTTGGTGAAAAAGACCACTACAGCAGACGGCTTCAGTCAGGATGAGATTCAGAGAAGTGTTGCATCACAGGTATTTATCACCAAGATGCTTCTTTCAGCTCATCTGGGCAAGTTTATAAAGAGGGACAGCTCCAAGAATCCCCCCGATACGGACTGGCCCGGAAATGTTGCAAATGCTTTTACACACTGTTCGAGAGTCGTATATACTCTTCCCGGCCAGGGCGGAGAATTTGATGAGAAAAAGGAAAATAAGATGCTGGGTAACTTTTACGGAGGTGCCGGCTTCTTTACCAGATGGAGTGCGACCCATGCCCTTCACAGAAAGAGAAGGGAGGGAGCGGATGCCGAGGAAGCAAAAGTCAAAGTTAACCCCATCAATCAGTACGGAATGAATGTGGCTATCGGAGGACTTGGAAACAATGGTATCCCGGACAGTCAAGGGCATGCCAGAAAGCTTAAAAATGACGGAAGCTGCGGACACCTTTATATGCACCTTGAAAAGGGAGATAAGGAGAAGCACTCAGGTATGCTTTTCGGATTTGAGAGTGACTCCTTTATGACAATGAACCAGTTGGGTCATACCCACGATATCATAGCTACGGGAGAATTTGCTTCCAGCTTTGGCGGCCAGCGCTGCGACGAGATCGGTGATAAATACGGCGGAAGAATTGCAGACCTCTCAGAGGTAAACATCGATGCTTACACCGAAGTCATGAGTCTCTGCGACCAGGCTATGAATGCTCTCTTAAGCGGACAATATCAGGATCAGGGAGAATTGAATGAGATCGCTGAATCAGTCACCGGAAAGCTTATGGAAAAGGATGATCTGCTGGTTGTATTCACCCATCTGATAAACGTTTCCAATGTTGTCAACGGAAAGACCTCTGATCCATACAAGGATGCTGAGGCACTTTACGGAAGACTGGGAATTCATAAATAATCGATCTCATGGAGGGATAGTGGATATATGGTTGAAATTTTAAATCTCAAAGACGAAAACCCCGCTGAATATTATGAGATGCTTACCAGAAGGGGACAGGAGAGCTTTGACAGCGAAGACGGGCTGGTCATGGGAATCAGATTTGACGAGCACCCTGTCGGTGCGATAGCGGTGGAGCTGGATCAGGCCGGTGCGGCACTGGTAACATCCATCTATATTGCTCCGGAATTCAGAAGAAAGCGTCTGGCGACCGAGCTTATATTTATGGCAGCCTCCTATGCTGCAAACGGAGAGGGCCTTTACAGAATAGAGGCAGAATTTGCAGAGAATGAAAAGGAAGAACCCGGGGCAAAAGAGTTCTTTGAATTCCTGGAGTTTGAGCTTGAAAAGGACCCGGACCACGGAGCATATACCGTAAAGCTTTCCGATGTTGACAAGTCAGAGATCATTTCAAAGGCATCGGGAGCAGGTCTGGTTTCGTATAAAAAAACAAAGTCATCCATCAGAAATTACGTTATCAGCGAGCATCCCGCACTCTGGGATGTTATGGCAGCAGGAAATATCGACGAGGATATGAGCTGCTTTGAAGATAAGGAAAACTATGACGGTGATGAGCCTGATTGCATTATTTTCTGCAAGGAAGGCGATGAACTCGTAATGGCCTGGGCACAGTCGGAGAATAATAAGCTGAATCTTGTAAAGATGCTTAAATTTGCTTTTGATGTCGCAAAGGAAAAGTACGGTTCCGATATGAAGGTGAGGATCCCATACATCAATGAAGTGTCAAAGAAGCTGATACTGAAGATGATGGGGGATGCGGCTGTGGACTCCGAGACGGTCTGGAGAGCTATCCTGCCTCTGGACGGACCTCTCAGCGAAGAGACAGCCTAAGAGACACTATTTATGTGTCCTGCCAAAGGGTATATAAATACTTATTGTAAGATTTACAGGGGAAAGTTTGCGAAACATCAAACTTTCCCTTGTTTTTAATCAAACTTATGTTAGAATGTAAGAGCAATTGAATAATGAGAGGCGAATTTTTCGAAGAAGTCGAATAATTAAAGCGAGGATGTTTACTATGAAAAAGTTTTTTTCTACTTTTCTTGTGACTCTTCTGGCAATGACTGCACTGTGCGGATGCGCAGGCGGTACAGGAGCGTCTTCGGAGGATAAAACCTCTAAAAACGCCACCTACGG
>CACXGM010000154.1 GCA_902767075.1 uncultured Lachnospiraceae bacterium | reverse complement strand
GGACTCTGAAGTAAACAATCTTTTTTCCATATTTCCTTCTTTCTGTGCTTTTGCACTTACAATGTCTGTGTCCTCTTCATTCGAAAACTAAAAACGCTTCTTGATAACGGGATCAAGAAGCGGATTCATTTGGGTTTTCAAATCCTCTTATTGATCGAATAATTCGCTCAGGTTGGCACCTTCCTGAAAGGGGTTGCCGTGGCTTCACAGGTCCTATGTACCTCCACCAGCTCTGAATAAGAGAACACTATTAACTTATCATCCTTAAATTAACATGATTGCCTATATATGTCAATCGGTATAGTCATAAAATATAATCGGCTTCTTTACCCTATAGCATATATCATACCTCTCTGGTTTCATAATCCCGATCGATGTCTTCCTTCCAGATACCATCCTCGATGGATTCACACATAGCTCCGGCTTTGCACTTTCTCACACGGGACACAGCAGCATCCAGAACCGAATAGTTAAGAGCCGTGCCCATTGAATCGCTGTGATAATTGGCAGCCCTGCTAGCCTTGATTCCCATATTCCCGGCCACTTCCACCGCATCGATGTTTGCACCCAGAAACAGGAATTCCCATTTATCCTTTTCCTCACGGTGCTTTATCATCTTTTTGATATCCTTGAAGGAATATTCCCTGCTGGCATTTTCAAGGCCGTCAGTAGTGATGACAAAGAGAGTCTTTGCCGGTCTGTCCTCTTCTCTTGCATATTTGTGGACATTCTTAATGTGATGGATGGATCTGCCCACCGCATCCAAAAGAGCTGTGCATCCGCGGACGTAGTATTCCTTTTCAGTAAGTTTCTTTATATCACCAATGGTTACTCTATCGTGTATCACTTCCACCTTGTCGTCAAAAAGAACCGTTGACACGATGGCCTCACCCGCTTCTTTTTGCTGCTTTGCAATTAAGGAATTAAAGCCTCCGATAGTATCAGACTCAAGTCCGCCCATTGATCCGCTTCTGTCCAGGATAAAAACGATCTCAGTTAAATTTTCTCTCATAATGATTACCTCCGTTTGTTAATTAAGGAACTGTTTCCTTGTTTCTGAGGTAATCATAGATCATCGCAATCAGTATTTTGTCACTTGGCAGGCGACAAATTATTTTTGCAGTTTTATTCGATCTGACTTCCGATTGGCGGTTCTCCGTGTTCAAAGAGCGCTATATTTATCTCGAAAATGTTATAAGCTTCTCTCTCAATGAAGTATTGCACGATAACATCCTGCTTACTGCAGGGTGAAAGCGCCAGCCCGGCCCTCGAAAGGAGATCTTTTGTCTCATCAAGATTTAGCTGCAGCGCTACAGCTAACGCCAGCGCAGTTGACTTACTGGGATTCTTGGTAGTGCCGCATTTTAGTTTTGAAAAAGCTTTTCTTTCTATATTAGCCTTTTTCTGAACTTCCACATCGGTCATGCCCTTCGCATCTGCAAAGGAAAAGACAAGCTCCATAAATGTCTTGTCAAGATTACTGACCACATCGTCGAGACTGCGTGACTGAGCCATGGATGCGGCCGATATCGGGGCCTGATCCGCAGCTGCAAAATCGCAGGGTGCTTCTTCATCGCACACAGCAGACGTTTCGCAAGGAGCCGACGCGGTTCCCATAAAAGCCTCGTTACTGTCTCTGCAAGACCTTGCAGCAAAAAACATATGTCCCGCAGGATCACCCTTTTTAAAGAAATGGTCAGAGAATCTCTGTGGAGCAGAAGGAGCATATTCCTCTTCCTGAATCTCTGCGACGTAATTACCGCTTATATACGAATCAATATCTCCGTAGAGTTCTGACGAAAGAGAAAAAGACTTTTCGTCAAACACAACGAGATAGATTTCCATGTCGCCATTGTCTAAAAATCTTTCTATCTCAGATATGGCGATCCTGAGAGAAATCCCCTTTGGGAAACCGTAGGATCCGGAAGCAAGGAGCGGGAAGGCAAGACTTTCTATACCATTTTCAGCAGCTACGCGGAACACACTCCTGTAGCAGTTCCTGAGGATCTCCTCTTCCCCGTGGGTCCCATCCAGCCATGCAGTTCCCACGGTGTGAATAATGTACTTAGCCGGCAGATCGAAACCCTCGGTTATCGCAGCATCGCCATACTTTATTTCGCCGATCTCTCTTCTCTTTGCCAGAAGCTTATGCTTTCCGGCAGCCCTGTACACTGCGAGATCTGTACCGGCTCCAAATCCGGGCTCACGACTGGCCGGATTCACTATGGCATCAACATGCATTTTTGTAATATCATTTCTGACTATCTGAAAGGGCATATTATTCTCCGACTTCTATTATTCGGTCTTTTACTTTGATAATTAGATCATCGCGTAAACTCGATCCGCTCCATAACCTTAGGTATCACGCACTTGAACCTGTCATGATACTTTGCATCAATGTAATCTGCAAACTTTCCGGGATCTTCGCTATTGTGAGCAAACATATCCCAGTGCCCCGGAATGACTATCTCCGGGCACACTTCTCCGGCAAAATCTGCCGCCTCCTGATATGTCATATTGCCGATACAATTGTTTCGATACCTCTTAGCGTCTCGTCCGTTTATAGGAAGAAGCTGAATGTCGATCTTTCCGAAGGATTTGATCTTTGGCAGCATCCCTTCGTATCTCACCGTATCTCCGGCATGATGGATCCTGATGCCGTTTGCCTCGATAATGTATTGCAGATATGGATAAAGACCCGTCTCGGGTTCTCTATCAAGAAACTCGTGAGAAGCAGCAATGGC
>CACXGM010000153.1 GCA_902767075.1 uncultured Lachnospiraceae bacterium | reverse complement strand
TGATCAAGGAGCCCATATGGGAAGCTTTTTAAGTTCGGCAGGTATCGTGCCGATCATCATATTTGTCATTTTAGCTCTCGTGGCAGTCTTGATAGTGGTCAAAGTTGTGGGAAAGATCGCCGGAGCGACAAAGGAAATTGCATCGACTATATCGGATGTGGCAGAGCTTGCCAAGGCAGTAAAGGAATCAGGAGTGACCAGAGCGGATATGCTGGAGCAGCCGCCCAAATCCGTATCCGGAGTGACGAGCATCATATTGCCGAGCATCATCAGAGAGTTTCCGGACTTTGACTATGATGAAGCCAAAGCCAGAGCCGAGGCAGTCCTGATATCTTATCTTAAAGCTATAGCGGACCTTGATCCGGATGTTTTAAGCGAAGGGTATGATGAACTCAGGACCAAACTTGAGAACCGCATCAGAGAGCTGCGCAATTACAATCAAAAAGAGTACTTTAATAATATCAAGATCCATCGCACAGAGATAAATCAATATAATAAAACCAAGGGCAGATGCATTATTACCTTCCAGACTGCGGTAGAGTATATCCATTATATAAAGGATGAAGAAGGTAAGGTGGTCACCGGGGATGAAGAGGTCAAGTATCAGACCAAGTACAACATTGATATGATCTATGTGCAGGACAGGGATGCCGGAGATAATAATTATCAGTCCGGAATGGGTGTCAATTGTCCAAACTGCGGTGCACCCCTCAAAATGCTGGGGGCAAAGAAATGTGCTTACTGCGGTTCTCCTGTGGTTGAATTGAACATCAGGTCCTGGAATTTCAGTGATGTTAAGGAAATGTATTAGGTCGCGACAGCGGTGTCCGGGGGGATTATATCTATTGACAGATATATTTGTTAAGGGTAGAATTTATCTATATATGCATAGTCGAGGTACTATGCCATTTGATAAAAGATAGAGAATAGCAGCTTAGTTTGGCTGCTTTGATCCCGAGGATAATAAATGGCTAATATACTAGTGATCAGGGAGGGGAAAAAGTATCTTACGTCATCTCTTCTTGACTACATCAGGAATTATGGCCACAAAATCATAGAAATCGAACCGGATCTGAAAGAACTCAGCTCAATGCAGGAGACGCCGGACATCTGTATGCTCATTGTCGAAAGCTCAATGGGCGAGAAGTCGCAGGCACTTGTATTTATGAGAGATATGGCCATCGAAAAGGATGTCCCCATCTTCCTGTTGGGATACCCCATTGATATTGAGGGTATCAGGAGCATTATCACGTCATCAGCCATCCAGGAAGAGATCTTCAGACCTTTTGATGTAAAAGAGATCGCGGCCCATATTGATGATTTTCTGGCGAAAAAAAAGAATACTATTAAAAAGAAGATACTTGTCGTAGACGATTCGGGAGTTATGCTCCGAAATGTCAAGAATCTTTTGGGTGACAAATATCAGGTCATACTTGCCAATTCAGGCGCTATGGCGGTGAAATACCTGAGCCTTGATAAGCCGGATCTGGTGCTCTTGGATTACGAGATGCCGGTCATCAATGGAAAGCAGGTTCTTGAGATAGTACGCACGGAGCAGGATTTTTCCGGAGTGCCCGTTATCTTCCTCACAGGAAAGAACGACAGAAATACTATTATGGATGTTATGGGGCTTAAGCCCGACGGATATCTTCTTAAGTCGATGTCATCAGATGCTTTTGTGCAGGCAATTGACGACTTCTTTGAAAAAAAGAGGATTCTCGGTAATTAACGAGTCAAAGTGGCAGTTACTGTTCGATCATATTGAATGGTAGCTGCTTTTATATTTGAGACACCGGGAAAAAGTTGAAATATTGAGCAGGGAAAAGGAGAATGAATATGTTGCTGTCTGAGATCATGAAAAATACCGGAGCTAAACTTTTATTCGGAGAAAAGGATGTGGATATTTCCGCCCTTGTTTATGACTCCAGGAAAATAACAAAAGGATGCGTATTTGTTTGCATCAAAGGAGAAAAATTTGACGGACATGATGCTGCGGTGGAAGCTGTCAGAGAGGGAGCTGCTGCTGTGGTTGTTCAAAAAGAGGTGGAGGGATTAAATAAGACCGGATGCAGCTGTTACATCTGTGATGATACCAGATATGCGCTCGCATTCATGTCAGCAAACTGGTTCGGAAATCCCGCATCGAAGCTAAAAACAATAGGCATCACCGGAACGAAAGGAAAGACCACTACAACTTATCTCATAAAGTCAATTCTGGAGCACGCAGGAAGAAAGTGCGGTCTCATCGGAACTATCGAGACGATCATAGGAGATGAGCATATTCCCGCAAAGAATACCACTCCTGAGTCATATGTTCTGCAGGAAAGCTTTGCTAAGATGGTGGCGGCAGGCTTGGATACTGTAGTTATGGAGGTGTCAAGCCAGGGCCTTATGCAGCACAGGACTCAGGGATTTATTTTTGATTTCGGTATCTTTACCAATCTTTCACCGGACCATATCGCACCGGGCGAGCATGCAAGCTTCGAGGAGTATTTAAATTGCAAGGCTATGCTTTTTAAGCAGTGCAGGGTCGGAATAGCCAATGGTGATGATGAACATGTGGGTGAAGTGATGAAGGGACATACCTGCACACTTGAAACCTTCGGAATGGGTGAAACAAATGACCTGAGGGCCACCGATATGGTGCTGGATAAAGAGCCGGGTCATTTAGGTGTAAGCTTTAATACCGACGGCCTGATGAAGCTCTCCGTCAAGATACCCACACCCGGCAGATTCAGCGTATATAATGCTCTGTGTGCCATTGCCATCTGCAGACATTTTAATATAACCGACGGTGATATAAAGGAAGCTCTCTTAAAGACACAGGTCAAGGGCAGGATCGAGAAGGTAAAGGTATCAGATGAGTTTACGCTTCTCATAGATTATGCACATAATGCCATGGCTCTTGAGAGCATTCTTACCACTCTGCGTGAGTATGACCCCGGAAGACTGGTATGCCTCTTCGGGTGTGGCGGAAACAGAGCAAAATCCAGAAGATTTGAGATGGGAGAGGTGAGCGGCAGGCTCGCGGATTTCACCATCATAACTTCCGATAACCCCAGATTCGAGGAACCTCTTGATATCATCGCCGATATTAAGACAGGTATTTCAAAGACCACCGGAGAATACATTGAGATCCCGGACCGAAAGGAAGCCATCCGCTATGCCATCAAGAACGGCAGGAGAGGGGACATTATCATACTGGCCGGTAAGGGTCATGAGGATTATCAGGAGATCAAGGGGGTCAAGCATCCTATGGATGAGAGAGTCCTGATCAGTGAGATATTGAAGGAAGAAAACATCGCAGTATCGTAGTGTGGACCGGTATATGTACAGATATGCAGACATTATAATCGATATAACGCTTGCAAGCCTTGACAGACCATTCAGTTATCGTATCCCTGATAAGTATCTGGATAAGATAGAGGTCGGTATGAGAGTGATCGTTCCCTTCGGAGCGGGAAATACACCTAAAAAGGGTTATGTGGTCGCTCTAAAGGAAAACACCGACTTTGATCCCTCCAAGGTAAAGGATATTCAGGAGATCGCAAAGGATGCCGTCACTATGGAGGAAAAGCAGATCGAACTTGCAGCCTTCATAAAGAGAAATTTTGGCGGTACCATGAATCAGGCTCTGAAGGTGGTGCTCCCCGCAAAGGCGACCGTAAAGAAGCTTAATCTTCGCGAAGTTGAAAGAAATATGAACCGGGAGGAACTGATAAGCTTAAAGGGGGAAGCTCTCAGAAAGCATCAAAACGCTAAGCTTAAGCTGATCGATGCTCTTTTGGAGCAGGAGACCATTCCCTACGAGTGGATCACGGGAAAGCTGGGTGTCAGCAGTCAGACCATTCTTTCACTTCAAAAGGCCGGAGCATTAAAGATCAATGCCGTTGAGATGTACAGGAATCCGGTACATCTGGAGGAGGAGAGCGATGAAAGAAAGCATCTGAGTCCGGCTCAGCAGAGAATAATAGATGAGGTGGAGCAGGACATTAATTCGGGGCATCCCGGCAGATATCTGATACATGGGATCACCGGAAGCGGAAAGACGGAAGTCTATATGGCACTGGTGGAAAAGGTGATAGAAAGGGGAAAGCAGGCCATCTTTTTGATCCCCGAGATCGCCCTTACCTACCAGACTCTGGTAAGATTTTTCAGACGTTTTGGCAATCGCGTGAGCGTGATGAATTCCACACTCTCACCGGGAGAAAAATATGACCAGTGCATGAGAGCCGCAAAGGGAGAGATAGATGTGGTGATAGGTCCCAGATCGGCTCTGTTTGTGCCGTTTCCGGATCTTGGCATGATCGTCATTGACGAGGAACATGAGACAAGCTACAAATCGGAACAGACGCCCAAATATCATGCAAGAGTGGTGGCCGAGCAGCTTTCAGCCATGACGGGAGCCGCCCTGGTGCTGGGTTCTGCAACCCCTTCTCTTGAGGCATACAGCAAGGCAAAGAAAAACGAATATAAGCTGTTTGAACTGACCGAGAGACTCACGGGGGGAACACTACCCAATGTTACGACAATAGATCTTCGTGAAGAATTGAAGAGCGGAAACAGATCGATCTTTTCGCGAAAGCTAAAGAGCCTCATTAGTGACAGGATAGAAAAAAATGAGCAGGTAATGCTCTTCCTCAACAGGAGAGGCTACTCCGGATTCATTTCCTGCAGATCCTGCGGAGAGGTGATAAAATGCCCCCACTGTGATGTCTCACTTTCGGAGCATTTCGGGGGCAAACTCGTTTGTCACTATTGTGGATATGAGGTAAGGAAACCTTCCGCATGTCCTAAGTGCGGATCAAAATATATCGCCGGGTTTAAAGCCGGTACGGAGCAGATAGAACAGATGCTCCAAGCAGAATTCCCCGGTGTCAGAACCCTCAGGATGGATGCGGATACTACCAGGACAAAGGACTCCTACGAGAAGATACTTTCCGCTTTTTCCAATGAGGAAGCTCAGATTCTGGTGGGAACTCAGATGATTGTTAAGGGGCATGACTTTCCCAAGGTGACCCTGGTAGGGATCATTGCGGCGGATATGTCCCTGGGATCTGCGGATTACAGAGCTGCCGAGAGAACCTTCCAGCTC
>CACXGM010000152.1 GCA_902767075.1 uncultured Lachnospiraceae bacterium | reverse complement strand
TGTTGCTTCGGGGTGTGGCTCAGCTTGGTTAGAGCGCCGTCTTAGGGAGGCGGAGGTCGCGAGTTCGAATCCCGCCACTCCGACGTATGGGACTTTAAAGTTATCTTTAAAGTCCCTTTTCTTTTGTCTTTTTCCCCCCTCATAATTATGATATAATATCTAAAACTGTTGGCTTTATTTTGGAGATTGCTTATGGACATCAGAAAGATAAACGAAGACAACATAGAAGAGTACGCGGACCTTTTGGATGCGGAAACCGTCGGGAATATTACAAGAGAGTATTTCAGCGGCCTGGCCCTTCACAAGGCCGAAGGCGGCCCTGCACAGTCGGCCATCGTCTGGGAACTTAAAAACACAGAGGAAGAGATAGATACCGAGGCGGAGCTTGAGTACGTCAGGCTGGAGGATGAAGCGGCCGGAAAGCTTTTGTTTGAATCCTTTAAGGAGGAGATAGCGGAAAGCGATGTAAAGCGCTCATTTTTCGAGCTGGAGGACTTTGACAAGCAGTCTGAAAAGACAACCGCCGATGAAGGCTTCTCTCCGGAGAAAAAAGAGAGCCGGAACATCGTGGTCACGCTGGAGGAATTGATGAATCTTAATATCATCAAGAAGCCCACTGCACCCTATGTGACCGCCATTAATGAACTCATGGTCAGACAGTTCAGAAAAGGAATAGCTAATTGTCTGTTCCACGGCAGAAAGGGTCTTTTGGAAGATCTGGCGTTTTTGCCTATGAGCTGGTTTGAACAGGATGTATCCAGCTGCGTGCAGACCGATGGAAAAGCCACGGGCTTTTTACTGGTGCATAAAACCGAAAGTGACAAGCTGGTGGTTGAGCTTTTGTTTGCTATGGAGCCTGATGCCACCATCAATCTGTTGCAGATGATCAGATACTCTGTTAATGCTGCTGCGGAAAAATATCCCCCGGAGACAGAGGTCATCCTTAAAAGACATGATGGCAATTCAAAGGCACTTATAAACAAGCTCTTCCCCGACAAAAAGGGAGCAGAGGCGCTGGCAGGAGAAAGGGAGGAGTGACATGAATTTTTCAGACAGAAACATGGCTTCTTTTTTTGTTGATGGTGCGACGGTTCTTATCGTGATCGGAATGATCATCCACACAACTATATACAGAAAGAGAAACAGACTCGCGGACAGAGTGTTCTTTGAGATGCTGATAATCGATATCTGCATGGCTGTTTTTGATGCTCTGGTGGCAGTGGCAAACGGACGCACCTTTAAGGGAGCGGAGTTTATGAATCTGTCATGTATGGCACTTTTATATATTTCACAGGCGATATTCGGCTTGCTGGTGCTGGTATATCTGCTGGGCAAAAACATACCTGATGAGAAAAAGGTGAGAAAACTCATCCCTATCTTATGTTTACCGGACCTGGCGATAATGCTGATGTATCTCATCGGAATACCCAATGGTTATTTTATCGCTGTGGATGAAAACAACAGATATTTCTACAGCAAATTGTACGCTCTGCCCGTAGCGATATTGTGCGCATACGGATTAGCAGCATTTGTGATGGCATTTATCTATCGCCGCAGAAAGGACACCACCAGATACATGCCGGTTTGGCTTTATCTGATCCCGGTGATCGCTATGCTCGTGGTTCCATACGCATTTAAGGGTATTTCCTTAAGCGCCATTGGAGTTGCGATCATGGTGGCTTATATGCACATAGGTGAAATGAACCAGGCATTTTTCGAGGAGGTGAGATGATGAATATCAGCAGCGACGTACTCACAACTCTTTATGCTCAGGGAACAGCTGTTGCTTTTGTGCTGGGGCTCATGCTGCTTTCCGTATATATCAGGAAAAGAGAAAGGCCCGATTCAAAGATCTTCTTTGTCATGTGTGTGGACTGTATCATCATGTGCGTTTTTTTAAGCATAAATGTGCTCATGAGATACAGGGACTTTCCGGGGGCGAGATTGATCACTCTCATAAGCATGACCGCATCAGAGCTCACCATAGTAATGTTTTTGCTCACATGGCTGAACTTTGTTGATTACATGATCTATGGAAGCAACGATCATATTTTGAGACATATAAAGGCTTATTCGGTGCCGGTATTTGTTGAAGCGGGCCTTTATCTTATCAATCTGTTCACAAACCTTGTATTTAAGTTTGGCATTGTCTTTACGGTAAATGACGATCTCATATACAGAAGATGTCCCGGCTTTTTCGTGACCAAGCTGATCGAGATAGCCTACGCTGTGGCTACCATCGCGATGATAGTCAGATTCAGAAAACGAACAAAGGCACCTGTGTTTATCAAGATAAGTCCCTTTATGATCCCCCTTGTTTTAGGATCTGTCGTAAGTATAGTATCGGACTATTCCGCACATTCTCTCGGAATAGCAGTGGGACTCATCATGCTTCATTTTTCCATGATGGACGGATTCTGCTATGTTGATGAAAGGTATGGATGCTACAACAGAGCTTATCTGTCATATGTTGGAAACTTTGCGAAAAAGAAAGGTATTTCGGGCGGAACCGGGATCGTATTTGAGGTGGAGGATAAGCTAAAGGAGTTTTCGGATATCTTAAGGGATGAAAAGCCTGCAAATGCCGACGTGGTATACATGGGAGACGGCAGATTTATCATGATATCCGGGACCCAGAGGAAATCCTCCGTTGAGATGTTGATCGAACTGATCACGGAAGCCTGTGAGGAAAACTCCATCAGATTCAGATCCACATACGGTATCAGAGAAAAAGATGAAGCGTCCAAGGCTTTTCTGGAAAGATTATTGGCAGGACTAAAATAAGATATTGGAGATTTATTTAAGAAATGACGGACCTGACAGAGTATTTAAAAGCGGCAAAAAGCCCCTATCACGCAGTGGAGTTTACCGCAAAGAGACTTGAGGAGGCAGGCTTTAAAAAGCTTGAACTCACGGAAAAGTTTGAATTAAAAAAAGGCGGGGCATACTACCTTTCGCCCTATCCGAGAGCGCTGTTTGCATTCAGGATATCTGAGAATGTGACAGGAAAAGGCATACACATTGCCTGCGCACACACGGATTCACCCACCTTCAGGATCAAGCCCTCTGCAGATATGGATGAAAGAGGCGGAGCCCGAAGGATAAATGTGGAGCCCTATGGGGGCATGTTAAAAAAGACCTGGTTTGACAGAGCCTTAGGTGTAGCCGGAGTGGTCTACGTAAGCGGCGAGAACGCATATGAACCCAAAGCGGTTTTGTTTGACAGTAAAGATGCCTGGTTTATAATTCCCTCACTCGCGCCCCATATGGATCGTGAGATAGAAGAAAAAAAGCTGGACGCACAGAAAGAACTGATCCCTCTTTTCGGACTGGCAGGGGATAAGAAGCTATCGTTAACCGAAGCTCTTGCTGACAAGATAGGGGTAAAGGAAAGCGAGATCCTTGATTACGATCTGGAACTGTATATCTGCGACGATCCTATATTCTGCGGACCTGATAGGGATTTCCTGCTGGCCGCCAGAATAGACAATATTGCTTCGGTTGCTGCTCTTACGGAAGGACTGATAGCCGCAGGAAAGAGCGAGGATTCAAATGATATCAGCCTGATCGCTTTATTTGACAATGAGGAGATCGGAAGCCGCACCAAACAGGGCGCCGATTCCAATATCGTAAATATGATAATAGACCGTATATTTGAGTCGGATCTGTACAGCGGCATTTCAAAGGTGTCTGTCATAAGCCTCAGCAGGATCCTTTCCGTGGACGGAGCTCACGGAGTTCATCCGAATTATCCCGAAAAGGCGGACGAAACCGCCAGAGTATTCTTAGGAAAAGGCGTGGTGCTTAAGTCAAGTGCCAGTCAGAGATATGTCACCGACCCCGAGATGGGAGCCATCCTTTCCAGGATCTGTTCGGATAACGGCATTATGCTTCAGCGTCAGGCAAACAGATCCGGTGCCCCCGGAGGGCAGACTCTCGGCCCCATTATTTCGGCATACCTCCCGATCCCGGCAGCGGACATCGGTATCCCCATGCTGGCAATGCATTCCGCAAAGGAGACCATGTGCCTTTCCGATTACGAAATGCTGCTTAAGTTATCGGAAAAGTTTTTGAGCGTAGTTTAAAATTGAGAGTAATTTATTGCTCACAAAATATTCTATAATCCCTCTTGTAAAGAACAAATAGGCGATAAAGCCATCAGCTTTACAGGAGGGATTTATTATGAAGATCAAGAATGCTTTGTACGGTATTATCAGTGTGCTCATGATCCTGGGACTTTTGGTGGGCTTTTCTCTTTCCGTTAACGGCAGGAGCGATATGGATGAACGCGTTAAGCAGGAGCACCTCAAGGTCCTCATCGAGGAGTTTAAGACTTCCGTCAGAGAGTACTTAAACGAAGAGGATTTTGTTAATTGCGGTATCATGATCACCTACGTGACGGATCATAAAAGCGGCGAGATGACTTATTATATCCGGCTTCATCATAAAAGATTTGAAAAGCTCACGGAGGATGAGAGAAACAGGCTGTCAGGCGACATCATTGACCTTGCTTTCTGCGCGGAGGATTGCCTTTTTGAAGTGGTATTTGAGTAATGACAACCTTTCTGTTTTGGAGTATAATCAAGTGTAGCGTGTATGGACGCATATAAAACAGATTAAGGAGACTGAAAATGAACAGACCCAAGCCCCGTGAAATATACAGGCACTTTAAGGGAAACCGCTATATGGTCCTGGCGGTGGCAAAGCACAGCGAAACGGGAGAGGAATTGGTGGTTTATCAGTCCCTTGAAAACGAGGCGGATGTATACGCCAGACCCCTTGAGATGTTCATGAGCCCCGTAGACAGGGAAAAGTACCCGAATGCAAAGCAGGAGATGCGCTTTGAACTCTGCGAGGAGAACACCGCAGAGGATCCCGATGTTGATGCATTTATGGCCTGCGAGACCTACACGGAGAAGCTTACCGCGCTGGTCAATATGAAGAACAGACTGACCCCGGAGAAGCTGTCCATACTTGCCTGCACCTGTGATATCGTGCTGCCAAAAGGGGATGTTATAGACAAATATGAGGGACTTAAGAGCTCCCTTGCGTTAAGAAGCAGATACGAAGGCACCAGACTTCGTCAGTGATCCGAATATCACTTTTCATTAGGAGGGTTTTCAGATGGAATATCATGAGAGAAAGAGATGGCTCTTTTTTGGATTACCTTTTACTTTTACGAAATATCACCTTCGTGACGATATGATCACCATTAATAAAGGTCTATTTAAGACTACCGAAGATGACTGCTATATGTACAAGGTACAGGATGTTAAGCTTACCCGCACACTTGCGGAAAAGATGGTGGGTGTGGGTACCATTACCTGCTTTACCGGTGATTCCACGGATCCCCAGCTTGTACTGAAGCATATTAAAAAGTCCAAAGAGATAAAGGAGTACATCCTCCGTGCCTCCGAGGAAGCCAGACTTAAGAGAAGGACCGTCAATATGCTGGATATCGGAAGCGGAGATATGTCCGACATGGACAATTATTGATATGTCTGACTTTGGTTATGATGAAGCAATAGAATATCTTACAACCCTCAAGGGAGGAAGTATCAATCCCGGTCTTGAACGGATAAGAAACCTTTTGAAGGTCATGGGCGATCCCCAGGAAGATCTGAAGATCGTGCATGTTGCAGGTACAAACGGCAAGGGATCCCTGATCGCATTTCTTTCATCCATACTTTCAATGGCCGGATACAGAGTGGGAGTATACACTTCTCCCGCTGTTTTTACCTATCGTGAGAGATACCGCATCGGAAAGAGAAATATCTCCGAAAAGGACCTTATCAGGGGAACGGAAATCGTCAGAGCATCGGCCGACATTATGGCGGGGAAGGGACTGGATACCCCATCTGCCTTTGAGGCTGAAACTGCTCTGGCTTTTTGGTATTTTAAGGACAAGGCCTGTGACATTGTCATCCTGGAGACAGGTATGGGAGGGCTCCTTGATGCCACCAATGTTATCACCGCACCCCTTCTTTCCGTCATCGCATCCGTAAGCTTTGATCATATGAATTTCCTGGGAGATACTCTGGAGAGCATAGCGTCCAACAAAGCAGGCATTATAAAAAGCGGCTGCCCCGTGGTGAGTGCACAACAGCACCCGGAGGCAGGAGAGGTCATTAAAAGGACTGCCGCCGGGAAAGGCTGTGAATTGTCCGAGGTATCGGAGAGTGCCATCAGGGACAGAAGGGTGGCAAAAGCGTCTTTAACCCAGGTCTTTGATTATAAAAATTATCAAAAGCTAAAGATCTCTCTTTCGGGAAAGTATCAATTAAAGAATGCGGCTCTTGCCATAGAGACTGTGGAAGCGCTCAGAAAAAAGGGCGTGAAGATAACCGACAGGGCTATGTATGCCGGTCTTGAAGATGCGAAATGGCCGGGCAGATTTGAATTTATCTCCCATAAGCCGGATATAGTCATTGACGGAGCCCACAACGAAGAAGCGGCTCAAAGGCTAAGAGAATCCATAGATTTCTATTTTACAAATCGGCGAGTCGTTATTATAATGGGTATGCTTAGGGACAAAGATCTGTCAAAGGTCTGCGAATACACGGTCGGAGCTTCAATGTGCGTATTTACGGTATCCACAAGGGGATCGAGGGGGCTCGGAGCCATAGAACTGGCCGATACCGTAAAGACATATAATCAAAATGTGACGGCTGCGGATTCACCGTTTGAAGCCCTGGAGATGGCAAAGGCTGTCGCAGGACCTGACGGCGCAGTTGTGGTATTTGGGTCCCTTTCATTTCTAAAGGATATTACAGCGGCGATAAAGCGCTGACGGAGATTACGGAAAATGGATCAGGAAAAGATAAAAAAGGCCGTTCGGCTTTTGCTTGAAGGCATCGGTGAAGATATAAACAGAGAAGGCTTGAAGTATACACCGGACCGTATTGCCCGTATGTATGAGGAGATCTTTGAGGGATATGAAAAGGAGCCCTCAGAGGTTCTGTCAAAGGTTTTCTCCGTAAACAGCAGGGAGATGGTACTGGAAAAGGATATCACCTTCTATTCAATGTGCGAACACCACATGATGCCCTTTTACGGAAAGGCTCATATAGCATATATTCCAAAGGACAGGGTGGTGGGCATCAGTAAGCTTGCCAGGACCGTGGAGGTCTATGCCCGCAGGCTCCAGATCCAGGAGCGCATGACGGGACAGATCGCGGATGCCATTATGGAGAATCTTGAGTGTGAGGGAGCTATGGTGGTTTTGGAGGCCGAGCATATGTGTATGACCATGAGGGGAGTCAAAAAGCCCGGAACAAAGACTGTCACTGTGGCTGCAAGAGGATGCTTTAAGGATAACGAGGATCTGAGAGATCAGTTTTATTCGCTCTTAAAGCTTTGATCAAGAGGGAAGGGACCTTAATATGAAGATCGGAAACAGAGAATTTGATACCGAGAATAAAGCATATATAATGGGCATTTTAAATGCGACCCCCGATTCATTTTCGGACGGGGGGCGTTTTTATATCCCGGAGGACAGCGCCGGAGCCCGGGAAAAGATGGATTTTATCTTACGGGAAACGGAGAAGATGATAGCCGATGGAATGGACATCATAGATATCGGCGGGGAATCCACCAGACCGGGATATACACAGATAAGCGATGAAGAGGAAATCTCAAGGGTAGTCCCCGTTATAGAAGCGGTTAAGAAGAATTTCGATATTCCCGTATCCCTTGATACCTACAAATCAAAGGTAGCCCTGGAAGGGATCAAGGCCGGAGCGGATCTGATAAATGATATTTGGGGGCTTAAATACGATCCTGCTATGGCGGGGGTGATCGCAGAGAGTAATGTTGCCTGCTGTCTTATGCACAACAGAAAAGATACAGATTATGTAAACTATATCGAGGATGTAAAAACAGACTTAAAAGAGAGTCTGAAGATAGCTTCCGACGCCGGTATCCATAAGGAAAGGATCATAATAGATCCGGGTGTCGGCTTTGCAAAATCTTACGAACAAAACCTGCAGATAATAGATGGACTGGACGAGCTTTTAACCATTGGTTACCCCATTCTTCTGGGCACCAGCAGAAAGTCCGTTATAGGATTAACGCTGAATATCCCGGCCTCCGAGCGTGTCGAGGGAACCATTGCCACGACCGTCATCGGCAGAATGAGGGGAGCGGCTTTTTTCAGAGTACATGATGTAAAGGAAAACAAAAGGGCTCTTGATATGACGGAGGCCATTATCAGGAGCCGAAAACGGGAAGACGGTTTAAAAGCTTTAATGTAAAGTGGGCGGCCATTCCCGTGATAAATCCGGTGATTATGGCTGCGACCAAAAGGTACGGGATATAGATCCACACTTGGGGAAGTGATGTGATGAGGAATGCTACCAGTACCTGTCCCGCATTGTGAAAGATCGCGCCGAATATGCCGGTCACATATATGGCTTTCCCCTTCAAAAATCTGTCTACCGCATATTCCATTGCGAGGCATAATGCTCCTCCGGCGAGAGAATAGAGCATGCTGTACAGACTTCCGAAGAGCAGAGCACTTAAAAGGATCCTCACGACCAGCACCAGGGTGGCATCCCGAAATCCATATTTTTTAAATACCACCAGGGTGATTATGTTGGCGAGGCCCAGCTTGATACCGGGGATAGGTATGGGGTTTGGTATAAAGCTTTCCAAAGCGTAGATGCCCAGGGAAAGAGCGGCAAACATGGAGAGAAAGGCCAGTCTCTTAGTAGGTGACTGCGTCATAGTCCGCCTCCTTTCCGGTTTTGTTTTTAACGATAATGACCAGCTTGTTCGGAAGACAGACTATGGGAACACCGGCTCTTTTGGCGAAGCCCTGTTTGACACATAGCCCGTTTGGACAATCCGCATGGGATACACAGATATCTTCGTCTTTAACGGTGACAGTATTTGTGCCCCCTGTGGGAGATTTTATTTCAAAGGAAAGATCCCCTGCACCGCTTAGGTCTATCTGCTTCACCAATTCGCCGTCTGAATAGATGTATGCAATGGCACCATTTTTCTGGGGCAGGAGCTCACGACTTATAAATATGGCGCAGATGCCTGATATGAGCAGCAAGGCTGCAATGATACACAGGATGACAATGCGCTTTTTTAAGAAAGCGTCAGTTATATTTTTACTCATAAGCAAAGTATATCAAATATGAAGTCCGAAGTAATATCTTTTTTTTATGATTTTAATTGCATAGCTGACAAATGCAGGGACAATTGCTGCAGATCCTGGAATCTCATTGTGGACGAAGAGACCGTAAAGAAGTACAAAAAGATCCCGGGAAAGAGGGGCTTTTTCTACAGACTGAGTATCAGAAAGAGTCCGGGGGGAGGGTATGTTCTTAGGGCGCCCTTTTCAAGGTGCGTTCATCAGGACAAGTGCGGACTCTGCCGCCTTCAATGCAACGGTGAGGAGGAGTGTCTCCCGAAGGTATGCAGGCTATTTCCGAGATATACGGTATCCTATGGTGGGTATGAGATAGGCATTATCGACCTTGCATGTGAGGAGGCAGCCGGGCTTTTTTTAAAACAGACCGGACGCATCGGATTTATTGACAGCAGGGCTCCGCTTGATATTTATTGGAGAATAGACGAGGCAGACCGGGATTTTGCGTCTGTATTAAGAAAAGATCTGGATCTGATCCTGGATCATATTTATTCGGGGGACGGGAAGAATATCTGGGAACTTCAAAAGGATGTTTTTGCCCATATATATGCAGAACATCTGCTTCTGGTGAGGAATGAATTAAAGAATCCGGAGGATACGGGCTTTGACAGGGAGACGCTGGTTAATGAGCATTATGGCGAGCTGACATGGATCCTGCAGGAGAGATTTAAAAGTATTTACAATGGCCTTCCCGTAATACCCTTCAGCTTTGTCAATGAGTTTGTATACAGAGAGTTTTCGGATCTTTATCTTATTCTCTATCACCCGAAAGCATTTAAGCTTTTTTGGAAATACAAAAGGTATTTCGGAAAAATACGTGAGAGTGAAGCGGATAAGATCTTTACGGACAGATTGAAGGACCTTTTTGTCAGATATGATTGGCTGGAAGAAAAACTCACCAACTATTATGCATACAAGCTGCAGACATTTTATGTGGGTGCTTCGGTGGATTATTATCTCATAGAGCCCGTGAGTCTGGCAGCCTTTTGCTGTGAGTTCCTGGTTCTTTTGCTCCTGACATACACTTACAGAAAAGATGCTGAATTTGATATGGATGTGTTTGCATGGCTCATTTCAGAAAACGACCGGCTGATAAGCCATAATGTTTCCTTCAGGGAAAGGATCATGAAACGCATGAGGGAGAAGCTGTTTTGACGGATAAGAACAAACTGATCAAAAAGCGTATCATCGCCGTCATAGTGATCATCGTCATAATCGCAGTGTCTGTTTTCCTGACGATATTTATGGGCAAAAAGATCTATGCCTTTGCTACAAATGCTGAGGTGGTGCGGTCATTTGTCGATAAGCATTTTATAAAGAGCAGGCTTTTATTTATCGCCATCACCGTCTTTCAGATCATTATCGCCTTCATACCCGGCGAAGCGGTGGAACTGGCTGCCGGATATGCCTTCGGCCCCGTGGAGGGAAGCGTATTATGCCTGATCGGGGCAGCCATCGGGACGGTGATAGTGTTCTTCATCGTCAGAAAATTCGGAATGAAGGCTGTGAGGCTCTTTTTTTCACAGGAAAAGATGGACAAGCTGAAGTTCCTGAAGGCATCAAAAAAACGGGATATTCTGATGTTTATACTGATGTTCATTCCCGGCACACCAAAGGATGTGTTCAGTTACTTTGCGGGGCTTACGGATATTTCGCTTCTTAAGTGGATCATAATATCCACCGTGGCCCGGATTCCATCCATAGTGACCAGCTGCATTGGTGCCTCCTTTGTGGGAGAGAACAGGATAATAACAGCATGTATAGTCTTTGGCGTTACGCTTTTGATCAGTCTGGGGGGCATGCTCATATATAATAAGGGATTGCCAAAGGATACTGAGAATGACAGATTACGAGAAAATAGAGATAGTTCGGAGCAGGAGAAGGACGCTTTCCCTGGAGATAAAGCCTGACGGAAGAGTGATCGCCAGAGCACCCTTAAGAGCCACAAACCAAGAGATCAAAAGGTTCATAGATGAACATGAGGCCTGGCTCACAAAGCATCTGAAACAGATGGAAAAGGCGGGCGGGAACGAGCCCGTGGTGCAACTGACCATGGAGGAGATAAACGAACTGGCTGACAGAGCCATGAAAATAATTCCTCAAAGGTGCGCCTATTACGCGGAAAAGCTGGGAGTGACCTACGGACGCATCACCATCAGAAACCAGGTCACCCGCTGGGGGAGCTGCACTCGGACAGGTAACCTTAATTTCAACTGTCTGTTGATGCTGACACCCGACGAAGTCATAGACAGTGTGGTGGTCCATGAGCTGTGCCACAGGCTGGAGATGAACCACTCAAAACGCTTCTACGAGCACGTATACAGCGTGATGCCGGATTATAAAAAATGGGATAAGTGGCTTAAAACTAACGGAAATGCTATAATGAGAAGGATGACCGGTTAAGGAGGAAACATAAATTGTATCAGCATAAAGTTCAATACTACGAAACCGACAAGATGATGGTAACCCATCACTCTAATTACATCCGTTGGATGGAGGAAGCCAGGGTGGATTTCCTCTCTAAGATAGGATGGCCCTACACAAAGCTTGAGGAACTTGGGATCATATCTCCCGTCATAGCAGTGGACGGAAAATATAAAAAGAGCACCACCTTTGACGATGATATCACAGTCGATGTAAAGATTCAGGAATTCAAAGGATTAAAGCTTAAACTCGTATACAAGATGACAAATCAAAAAGGTGAAGCTGTGTTTGAAGGTCATTCCGAGCACTGCTTCCTTTCCCCTCAGGGAAAGCCCATGATGTTAAAGAACGATTACCCGGATTTTTACAAAGCCATTATGGAGAATTTTGAAGAAAAATGACCTATTCCGATAACAGAAAAATCAGGATCAGAGAACTTAAAGTGTTTGCACACCACGGAGTCCTGAAATCAGAGACTTTAAAGGGGCAGAACTTTTATATTAACGCAGAGCTTTCTTTAGAAAGCGACGCGCAGGATGTTTTATCGGATGATCTGGATCAGACGGTAAACTACGCTGAGGTGTGCGGATTCATAAATGATTTTATGAAGGAGAACACCTGTAAATTGCTTGAGAGGATCGCAGAACTTTTGTGCATGGAGCTTCTCTACAGATACAGTCCGGTCAATTCTGTGGAGCTGGAGATCAGAAAGCCGGAGGCACCCATTGACGCTGACTTTGAATCCGTGTCCGTCGTGAGGAAAATGTCAAAGCATACAGTGCTTTTGTCCATGGGCTCCAATATGGGGGATAAGCATGAACATCTGGACAGAGCCATAAGACTACTGGATTCCGAGAAGCATACCAGACTGATATGTGAATCGGAAAGATTTGTTACAAAGCCCTATGGCGGTGTGGTGCAGGATGATTTCGTGAACAGCGCACTAATGGTTGAAACAGTGCTATCACCCCACGAGCTTCTTAACTTTCTCCACGAGATAGAAAATTCCGAGGGGCGTACCAGACAGATACATTGGGGACCCAGGACACTGGATCTTGATATAGTTTTTTATGATGATCTTGTTATGTCGGACAGCAAGCTTACCATTCCCCATATAGATATGCAGAACAGGCTTTTTGTGCTGGAACCCATGGCAAAGATTGCCGGATACTACAGGCATCCCGTTCTGAACAGGACGGTGAGTCAGCTTTTGGAGGAACTTAAAGCACGGGAAGAAGCATAAAATAAAGCGGGGGATTTTTATTGTTTTATGAATAAACGGATTAAAAGCATGTGGGGATCGTTTCTCTTGTCTGCAGCATTGATCACAGGAGGGTGCGGAACCTCCGGAGGAAGCGCATATGAGAATGCCGGCAGTACACAGATATTAATGGATACCTATGTGTCCTTTGAGATAACGCCCGCCTCCGGAAAAAAATATGATAAGGTGTGCTCGGAACTTGCGAGTAAAGGAAAAAAACTGGAGAAGGATGTTCTTTCAAGACACGAAGCAGAGTCGGAGATCTCAAAGATAAATGCTTCTGCGGGAAGCACCGATGGTTACCCGCTGTCTGAAGAGATGGAAGAATATCTCACTGCCTGCCTGGAGATTTCAAAAGAGACAGAGGGTGCATTTGATATTTCTCTCGGCGCGCTCATCAAGCTCTGGAATATAGATGAGGCCGCCAAAAATGCGGATAATGGAGAGGGCAGTACGGGGGATTTCACAATTCCTGATGCTAAAAGTGTAAAAGCCGCTAAAAAATTATGCGGATACGAAAAGATCACTATAGATAACCATCGGATATACATGCCCGAAGGTATGGTGCTTGATCTTGGTGCAGTCGGAAAAGGAATCCTTTTGGATGAGTTTGCCAAGGAATCGGAGTCTGTGAGAAACGGTTTCATCTCCGCAGGCGGAAGTATAGAAACCTTTGGCGAAAAGGACGGGGGAGGAACCTGGAATGTGGGCATAAAGAATCCCAGATCGGATGATCATATGCCGGCCGACATCTTACAGCTGCCCGGGGAAACAGTGATCTCAACTTCGGGAGATTATGAAAGATTCGTTTTTGTAAGTGGTGTGAGATATCATCATATCCTTGATCCCGAGACGGGTTATCCCGCGGACAGCGGACTTGCATCTGTTACCGTATGCCTTAAATGTACGGAAAACAGCGGGCTTATTTCGGATGCTCTTTCAACAGCGATCTTTGTGCTGGGTGAGGAAAAGGGAAAAGAACTGGCGGATAAATATAAAGCATATGTAGAGATGATCCGCACAGACGGAGAGATAGTCCGCTACGGATCTGAAAACATTAGATAATACTTATAGGCAGAAAGGAAATGGCATGACAGACGAACTTATGAAGAAAATCGATGAACAGCTTCCTCCCGATGAAGAGCTCCGCGACCTTGCGGAATTTTTCAAAGTGTTCGGAGATGCCACAAGATTAAAGATATTAAATGTCCTTCTGTGCTCCGAACTCTGTGTTCAGGATATTGCGAAGGCGGTTGGAATGAGCGAATCTGCGGTTTCCCACCAGCTAAGAGTCTTGAAGCAGATGGATCTTGTAAAAAACCGCAGAGAAGGAAAAACGATTTTCTACTCCCCTGCGGATACACATATTATCACTATCTTAAGTACCGGTATCGAACATATCGAAGAAGACTAAGACTTAGCTTTCGGGCTTTGGGACGGCGGCGCTGAATGCACTGTAAGTCGTAGAGCCCGTTACTGCATGATAGGTCACGGTGTCATCAAAATAATCTCTGAAATAAACATATCTTGAAGTCATATTTATATCCGTAAATTCCCCGTTAGCCATGAGAGTTACGCCGCTTCCGTCGGTGGACATGAAATAGAGTCCGGGGACATTTCCCATGGTCTGATAATAAACAAGCCCGTTACCCACATTAAAAAGCTCCACCTTATCGGTGGTCAGTATCTCAACCGTTCCGTCGGAAAAGCTGTATCTGCGCAGCTGATAATCATTTCCGGGATCCATATAATAAACATAATCTCCGTAATACACGGGGTTCCATACATTCTCTCGAAGGATCACCGAAGTTGCCCCCGTGGCGGTGTCATATCTCATAAGATAATGATTGTCCACCGTGGAATTGTAAAAGATGGAGCCGGCGTAAGCGGAGGCGGGATTAAAGATAAATCTGCCGATCTCTTTATAATTCTCACCGTTTATATCTGTCTGGAAAAAATACGCCCCGTTATCATCCATTCCCTGAAGATACAGAGTATTGTTTACAAGCTGCCCGGAGGTGACAACGCTTCTTACAAGAGAAGTGGCTTTTTTACCGTCGATGCGGCATCTGTTAAAGGAGAAGGGAACCCTCACTCCACCCAGCCCGGTCTCGCCGGATTCACTTCGTTGGAAGTAATAGAGATAATCTCCGGCCCCCAGGATATTGCTGATGACAGCTCCGGAAAGCCTCTTGATATCACTCTCATCCACATTCATGCTGTAGAGGGTGTAATTGTCAAAGGAATTGGAAAAATAAACCTTGCCGTTAAGCTCACAGAACAGACCGCCGTTATTGATATTACCCGCGGTATTTCCCACAGTTCCCGAAGGGTTCTCGGGGAGCCTGACAGTCCTGGTGTTCACTATCGCGGTATATATTCCCGCACCCAGAGCCACTACGACAAATATGATCAATAAAATCAGAGTTCTTTTGTTTAATTTTTTCAAGATTAAAAACTCCTTTTTTAACTGTTTTCTTTATTAAGTATAAAGCATTGGAATCTTGCTATCAAGGGAATTTTAATGTATATTGATAGGATAAGAACTTGAATATTTTTACATACGGGATGAATAAAAATGGACCTTTTGGATTTGAGAAACAAGCTTGATGAAGTCGATGAAAAGATCGTCGAATTGTATGAGGAAAGAATGGATCTGTGCTCCCAGGTCGCACAGTATAAAATCGAGACCGGAAGAAAGGTTTTTGACAGGCAGCGTGAGCAGGAAAAGCTTGCAAAGGTAAGAAGCCTCGCCTCCAATGAGTTTAACAGCCACGGCGTGGAGGAACTCTTTGAACAGCTGATGGCCATGAGCCGCAAGCTTCAGTATCAGATCCTTACCAAGCATGAGACAGCGGGAAAGCTCCCTTTTATTGGAGTGGATGAGTTGTCCGACGGCAAAGCCAGAGTGGTCTTTCAGGGAGCGGAAGGGGCATACTCACAGATCGCTATGCAGGAGTTCTTCGGAGAACAGATAAACTCTTTTCATGTGGATTCCTTTAGGGATGCCATGAGCGCCATAGATGAGGGGCGTGCGGATTTTGCGGTCCTGCCCATAGAGAATTCAACTGCGGGAATGGTCAGTGAGATCTATGACCTTTTGGCAGAGTTTGAAAACTACATCGTGGGAGAGCAGATCATTAAGATAGAGCACTGTCTGCTGGCACTTCCCGGCACGAAATTGGAGGATATCAAAACGGTTTATTCCCATCCCCAATCTCTGATGCAGTCCTCGGGCTTTTTGGCAGATCACTCATGGCAGCAGGTCAGCTTACAGAATAATGCCTTTGCGGCCAAAAAGGTTTCGGACGAACAGGACCGCTCACAGGCGGCCATAGCCAGTGAACTTGCGGGAAAACTCTACGGCCTGGAGGTCCTTAAAAAAGGCATAAACAATACGGGAGATAATTCCACCAGGTTTATTATTGTCACCAATCAAAAGATCTTCAGAAAAGACGCGGGCAAGATCAGTATCTGCTTTGAAGTCCCTCACGAAAGCGGATCTCTCTATCATATGCTCAGCCATTTTATATACAACAATCTGAATCTGTCAAAGATAGAGAGCAGGCCCATTGCCGACAGGACCTGGGAGTACAGATTCTTTGTTGATTTTGAAGGAAACCTTGCCGACGGAGCGGTAAAGAATGCGCTGCGTGGCCTCAGGGAGGAAGCCAGAAACCTCAGAGTACTCGGTAATTATTAGATTAAGAGGAAGATACCATGAGAGAAAAGGAACTTATCGTTTACAGAGATTTTGAGGACGGACAGCTTCTTGAGAATATGTCCTATCTTATGTCCCACTACAACGATCCTTCAGAGAGTGCGGAGAATCTCAGGAATCTTTCATTCAAATGTCTTCATGAGCTGGTGGAACAGGCAGGAAGCTACGGTTTTCACGGAAATCTTTGGCATGCCTATCTCACAAATCTATTGGTAAACAATGAGAACAGCTACAGCTGCGGATGTGAGATAAAGGGTGAGATCACCGGGACCATCAACGTTGCAGCCCTTCACGATATCGAAATATTCCGTGAGTTTTTCCAATTTGATTTCAGTCCTCTGATGGAGCAGCTGGGAGTTCCCGATATGAAGCTTGCCCTCGATTATGAGGCCAGCACCCGGGAAAGCAAGGTGTACAATACCCGTATCTGCGGGCGTATCTGTGAACTGGCCCAGCAGCTGGGAAATGCGGATGATGCACAAAGGATGAAGCAGATCCTTACCAAATTCTATAAGGATTACGGGGTGGGTAAGTTTGGTTTACATAAGTCATTCAGGGTTATGCATGACGAGAGCGGCGTTCATATAGTTCCCATCCTGAATATCGCTCATGTAAAGCTGGATGACCTGGTGGGGTACGAGACTCCGAAGAGAAAGCTGAGAAACAACACCGAATCCTTTGTTATGGGGCTTAAGGCAAACAATTGTCTTCTCTACGGAGATGCGGGCACCGGCAAATCCTCCTGCATAAAGGCCATAGCAAACGAGTATTATGAGCGGGGACTCAGAGTTATAGAAATCTATAAGCATCAATTCCAGGATCTGAATGATGTCATCGCCCAGATAAAAAAGAGAAACTACAAATTCATCATATATATGGATGACCTTTCCTTTGAAGATTTTGAGATAGAATACAAATACTTAAAAGCGATCATAGAGGGAGGCCTGGAAAAGAGACCTGCAAATGTTCTGATCTATGCAACGTCAAACAGACGTCATCTCATAAAGGAGACCAGCTCGGACAATGAGGAACTCAGGCAGGATCTCCACAATGTGGATACCATTCAGGAGAAGCTTTCACTGGCATACAGGTTCGGAGTCACCATTTATTTCGGCTCCCCGGACAAGTATCAGTTTGAGGAGATAGTTAAATCCCTGGCTGCCAGAAACGGAATACTTCTGCCGGAAGAAGACCTTTTGGCGGAAGCCTCCAAGTGGGAACTTACCCACGGGGGACTCTCGGGCAGAACTGCCACACAGTTTATTGATTATCTGCTGGGTGCTCATATGTCCACCTGATGTTTGCCTTGCTGTGAAAACAAAGAGAAGCACCAAACTGGAAAGATGAAGGAGAAATGAGTGATATGAAGGTGAATTTCCATGATCCAAAGTATTATGTAAACCGAGAGATCAGCTGGGTACAGTTCGATCACAGAGTGCTTAACGAGGCCAAGAATAAGAGAGTACCTCTTTTTGAGAGACTGAAGTTCATGAGCATCGTATCCTCCAATCTGGATGAGTTCTTCATGGTGCGTGTTGCTTCCCTTATCGATATGATCCATGCGGATTATGACAAAAAAGACATTGCCGGCATGAAGCCAAAGAAACAGCTGGAGGCCTTGCTTGAGGAGATCCAGCTCCTTACCACGGAGCAATATAATGCCTTTAACAGATCCCTCATTCCGGCTCTCAGGGACAGGGCTTCCCTGGAGATAGTCAGACATCACGAGGACTTAGAGCCCTTTGAGACCAATTTTGTAGATAAATACTTCAGAGAGACTGTTTATCCCGTTCTCACTCCCATGGCGGTGGATTCATCCAGGCCTTTCCCTCTCATCAGAAACAAAACACTTAATATCGGTGCCATGGTGCGCAAAAAAGGCGGCGATGGCGAACTGGAATTTGCAACGGTTCAGGTGCCCGCCGTGCTGGACAGACTGGTACCCCTCCCGGGAAGAGGGGATGTACAGAGAGTGATCCTTTTGGAGGAAGTGATAGAAAGAAATATTTCCAAGCTCTTCCTTCACTATGATATAGTATGCGCCCATCCCTACAGGATCACCAGAAACGGAGACTTTACCATCCAGGAGGATGAGGCGGAGGATCTGTTAAAAGAGATCGAAAAGCAGGTTAAGAAACGCCAGAGAGGCGACGCTATCAGACTTGAGGTTGAGGACGAGATGGATAAGCGTCTTCTTAAATTCCTCAGAAAAGAATTAAAGGTTGATGACAATGCGGTGTTTAAGATCGACGGACCTCTTGATCTGACGTTGTGCATGAAGATATACGGAATGGAAGGGTACGAGGAGTTCAGGGAAAAACCCCATATACCCGCACCTGTTCCGGAATTTGAAAACGGAGCTGATATTTTCGACACCATCGGAAAGGGTGATGTGATGATGCATCATCCTTATCAGAGCTTCAAGCCCGTGGTTGACTTTATACGTCAGGCTGCAGTGGATCCCAAGGTCCTGGCTATCAAACAGACCCTCTACCGTGTCAGCGGAAACTCGCCCATCATTGCAGCTCTGGAACAGGCTGCCCAGAACGATAAACAGGTCACTGTACTGGTAGAACTAAAGGCCCGCTTTGATGAGGAAAACAATATTGAATGGGCAAAGCAGCTGGAAAAAGCCGGCGTCCATGTTATATACGGACTGGTGGGATTAAAGACTCACAGTAAGATCACCCTGGTGGTGAGAAAGGAAGAGGACGGCATCCGCAGGTATGTTCACCTGGGAACAGGTAATTACAATGATGCCACTGCCAAGCTCTATACCGATATCGGATTATTCACCTGTGACGAAAAGGTGGGAGAGGATGCCACTGCGGTCTTCAATATGCTTTCCGGATATTCGGAGCCCGAGGGATGGAACGATCTGATCCTGGCACCCATCTGGCTAAAGGACAGATTCCTGCAGCTGATAGGCAGAGAAGCAAAGAATGCCAAGTCCGGAAAAAAAGCACATATTATCGCCAAGATGAATTCCCTCTGTGATCCGGATATCATTGCGGCTCTATATGCAGCCGGTGCCGCCGGTGTTAAGATAGATCTGATAGTTCGAGGGATCTGCAGTCTTAAAGTCGGTATCCCTCATGTATCGGACAATATTACGGTGCGTTCCATCATAGGGACATTTTTGGAGCACAGCAGGATCTTCTATTTTGAAAACGGCGGAAAAAGAGAACTCTATTGCGGCAGTGCGGACTGGATGCCCAGAAACCTCGAACGTCGTGTAGAGATCGTATTCCCCATAAAGGAAAAGAGACTTCAGGATGAGTTGATACATATCCTTGACACGGAGATGAAGGACAATATCGGTGCTTCCATCCTGCAGCCAAACAGCTGTCAGTATGAAAAACAGGACCGCAGAGGAAAGAAGCCTGTGAACTCCCAGGAGATATTTGTGGAAGAAGCCTGTGAGAAATATGAAAAGGCATTTCCCGAACCTGTGGAAAACAGCAGAGTGTTTGTACCGGTAATGAGCAGCCCTGTTCCCGAAGATCCCGTTAAGATCCCAAAGAATGGGGGAAAGACTTCTGCAAAGAAGAAACAAAAAGAATCTAAATAGCATCAGGAGCAAAAAATGAAAATATATTTAGCATCCGGCTCCCCCAGAAGAAAAGAACTTCTCGCTCAGATCGGGCTTGAGTTTGAAGTGAGGGTCAGCGAGGCGGATGAAAAATGTGATATAAAGGACCCTGCGGGGCTTGTGGAGGAACTATCAAAGAGAAAAGCCGCGGCGGTGATGGATGAACTTAAAGCATCCGGAGAGAGCGGATTTATCGTGATCGGAGCGGATACGGTAGTGGCTCTTGAGGGAGATATCCTGGGAAAGCCTAAGAGCCCGGAGGATGCTGTGAGAATGCTGGGCAGACTTAGCGGCAGGGAGCATGATGTGTACACGGGAGTAACCATCGGTTATGAGAATACCTTTGTGACTTTCCATGAGAGAACATCGGTCTCATTTTATGAGATGAGCGATAAAGAGATCAAAGAGTATGTAGAGACCTGCGATCCCCTGGACAAAGCCGGCGCATACGGGATCCAGGGATTCTGCGCAAGATATATCAGGGGTATCAGCGGCGATTACAATAACGTGGTGGGCCTGCCCATCGGAAGACTGTATCAGGAATTAAAGAAACTATTATGATCGGGGGGAATGGCCTGACAAAATGACAAAGAATAACAGAATCGACGGAATAGATGTGCTGAAGGCTCTGGCAATGTTTTGGGTCATCACGCTCCATGCGGACCTTTGGCTGTATGATATAGTGGCTCAGGATTACAGTACTAAAAGCCTGTTTTATTATGCTTTCAGACTTGCTGCGGAAGGAGTGCCGGTCTTTATCACCGTAAATGGATTCCTTTTGTTCAGGAAGAGCACATTTGATCTAAAAAAGCATCTGCTGAAGACAGGAAAGCTTATCCTTTTGCTCTTTATATGGGCTTTTATCCTGGCGTCTTACCAGGCCTTTATAAACAATAATTTTTCTATCCCCTTTGTATTGCTAAAGGTTCTGGACACACATATCAATTCGGAATATACGGGAGTCTTGTGGTACATACAGGGGCTTGCTTCGGCTTGGCTTCTGTTCCCGATTTTTAAATATGTCCATGACAATAACAAAAAGATATACAGGTATATTTTTTATGTTGTCGCTTTCTTTACCCTGGGACTGCGTTTTATCAATTTTGTGGTTAAGATAATTGCATTATTTGTGCCTGCAGATTACCCGGGACTGATAGTTCCTCTTTTAAACAGAATGGATCCGTTAGACAGGGATCAGAATGATAATTATGTCTTTTTCATGCTACTTGGGGGTATGATCGCCGACAACGAGGAAAGAATAAAGGAAAAGAGATCATTACTTGTTCCTCTCGGTATCGCTGCCTGGATCGCTTCTTTTTTTATCGCCAAATGGCTGACAAAAAGATACGGATATCTTCACGAGCCGTCATTTAACTATTGCAGTATCTTTACGTTATTTATGATGCTGGGGTATTTTGCATTTGCTTTGGGATTGCCGTCGCGAGACAGTTTGCCGGCACGTTTTATAAAGAGTCTGGGAAAGAATTCACTCGGGGTATATTTTCTTCACATTATCGTTTTGATCACGTTCCGGTTCATTATAAACAAGACACCCTGGCAGCCTGAGGGCTTTTGGTACAGGCTTTTGACAGTGGTTTCGGTTTATATTATCAGCTGGGGAATAACCCTTCTTTTATCAAATATTCCGGTAATAAAAAAGCTTGTCACCTTGTAGGGTGGCAAGCTTTTGTTCGCTATGGATATTAAAGTGAATACTGTGACAGATCCGAATTGATCTCATCCGAGTACTTGTTTAAGTCTGCGGATATGGTAGAGATATTTGATGTCTGAGCTGCAAGCTTTTCGCTTTCTGCCACGATGCTGTCCGAAAGGGAGAGGATCTCGTTGATGGAGGAAGCCTGCTCTTTAGTGGTGGCTGCGTTATTTGTGGCAACATCATTGATCTTTTCGATACCGGTTGCTATTTCTACGATACCATCGGTTGCCTTGGCAACATCTTCGTAAATGGTATTGAAGGAAGTGTTTGCGTTTTCAACACCGGAGAGACATGCGGCCATATCCTCCGCACAATTGTCAGCCTTTGCATTGATGTCCTCGATATTCTTGGTGATATCCTGGATAAGATTTTTAATGTTCACAGTAGCTTCGGTGGATTGCTGAGCGAGGGCACCGACTTCGGTAGCAACGACTGCAAATCCTCTGCCTGCTTCACCCGCTCTTGCTGCCTCTATGGAAGCATTGAGGGAGAGGAGATTGGTCTGCTCGGAAATAGCATTGATGGTTGCGGTGATGCCTGTGATCTCCTCGATGGACTTTGCTGTGTTGTGGATGAGCTCTGTGAGTTCTCCGATGGTCTGATTCAGGGTTCTGACATTTGTGGTCATGCTGGCCATTTCATCCTTGCCGGTGGCGGAGGATTCCATGGTCTGATCGCACAGTGCTTTAACACTTTCCGCATTTTCAGTGAGAATGCTGGATGTGCTTGCCAGCTCTGAAGCGGCTCCCGCGATCTCTTCGATGGAGCGGTTCATATCATTTAATGTGGAGTTCAGCTTCTCTATAGAGGCAACCTGAGTCTGGTTTGCTTCCGAGAGGGTATTTGAAATATCATAGCATTCTCCCGCACTCTGATGCATATTATTGGAAACGTTTGCGAGGCTGTTCAGAGTATTTCTCATATTTGCGATATAGTCGTTAAGGCTCTCGCAAAGAGTGGTGATCTCGTTGTTTCCTTCGGGCTGAAGCGTAACTGTGAAGTCACCGCTGCTGATGTCGGTAATGCTCTTTGTAGCTTTTGAAACGGGATTGAGATACTTGCGGATAACGAAGTACAGGATCACGCTGAGTATGATCAAAAGCACTGCGGCGCTGACAAAGGTGATGACCATAACCTTTCCGATCATTGATCCCAGGATCGCGGAAGGAACTGCGCTGACTACAACCCATGAGGTATCGTCGATATCTGTGGAGGTGAACATCATAGCGCCGGAGGTGACTACCTTATCCGTACTGTCAGCGGAGGTTTTCATTCCGTCAAAAACAGCTGCCAGAGACTTTAAGTCAACGTCGGTGGTGCTGGTAAGATTCTGACCTATTACGGAAGTATCGGTGCTGACCAGAATGTCCTTTGTTTCCTTGTTGATTATATAATACTTTGCTCCGGGGGCAGTGGATTTGAAACTGTTTACCTTCTCGGCAACTTTGTCAAAGTTTACATCGCTGCTAAGGACCACATTGTCCCTGATCATGATGGCACATGCCAGACAGGTCTTTCCGGTTGAAGCGTCCAGGTAGGGTTCTGAGGTGTAAATATCTCCCTTTTTATTGAGAGCTCCCTGATACCATGCACGGTCTGTGAAAACGAAAGTGGAATCAGGTACCCATCCGGAGCCGTCCAGGAATTTCATTGTATCGCCATAGGCAATATAAATGTCCTGTGAGTCGGGATCCGCTTTCGTGAGGGCCAGCAGCATATTCCAGGTGTCGTCGTAACTCATCTCGGGAGTGTTACGCATGATGTCAGCGGTCTGCTGTACCCTGGTCTCTACGCCGTTCCACCAGTTGTGGACTTCGCTGGCGTAGGAATTGGATTCCCTGGCGAGTATGGTCCCCAGAAGGGACTGAATATTATCAGCCTGCAGCTTGATGCTGATCTGGGTGATAATGATGATGATGACCGCTACAAAAATAACGATCATGGTCAACATGACTTTTTTAAGTGATCTTCTTTTCTTCATACCTAATGTTCCTTCCTTGGATTAAATGTAAAATTTCGAATGTGTGATATACACTCTGATAGAGTTATTATATCACAATTGTCTGAATGAATGTTAGGATAATAGACAATAAATATAAATTAAATCAATTGTATATACAAAAGCTGCAGGATTTATTTTCCTGCAGCTTTCTTTAATTCGGGCCATACATAGTCCGGTATATATAAACTTCCGTAGCCCGTGCCCATATCAAGGCCGGGTTTGTTCTCACCGTGGAAATCACTTCCTCCGCTGACGGCGAGTCCGTATTTGGCGGCAAGCTCTCTGACATATCTTTCATCGGCGGGAGTGTGAGTGCAATAGAGTGCCTCAATCCCGATAAGTCCGGCTTCTTTCATTTCGCCGATTAACTTTTCCAAGTCATCAGCTTCGAAATTGTAGATTATGGGGTGGGCGAGAATGGGTATTCCGCCGGCTTCCAACGTCATTCTCACGGCATCTGTCGGAGTGACTTTTTCTCTGGGAACATATCCCGGACATCCCGGGCCTAAATATCTCTCAAAGGCTTCCTTTGATGTCTTAACATATCCGTATTCCATCAGGTATCTGGCAAAATGAGCTCTTGTCAGTACACAGCCCGGAAACATCGAAAGCATCCCTTCGTAGGTTATTCCGATGCCAAGGGAGGCAAGCTTTTTTGCCATCTTTTCGTTTCTGCCGTCCCTTGAATCGATGAAGGCTTTAAGCTTTTTACAGAACGCTTCGTTCTTGTGATCGATAGCCAGACCGACCACGTGGACATCCTTTCCACCCCACTGAGTGGAAAACTCGATGCCGGGTATCACTTCCGGTACAACGGGTGTGTCCCCGCCTTCAGGAACAGATGCCGTCTCGGGAAGTGGAATCTCCTTATTTCGCATTTTACTTGCATATTCAAGGGCAGGATCGATACCGTCCACCGCATCATGGTCCGTCAGCGCAAAGGCGGTCAGCCCCTTCTCCATAGCATGGACCACCAGCTGCTCCGGTGTAAATGTTCCATCTGATTTAGTTGAATGATTGTGCAGATCTATCATATCTATCCTTTTTTGACCCTCGGGGACGGAGTCAGTGGGTCATTGTCAAAATATTCTGAAAATGACCCACTGACTCCGTCCCCGGGGGTCACCATGAGCCGCCGAAGGTCAGTGGGTCATTTTTTGTCAGTCCTCATCATCTTCTTTGTTTGCTGTGAAGACGGTACGTTTTCTGGCCATCTCATCATTTGCAAGATAATCATCATAGGTGGTCATCTTGTCGATTATGGATCCATCGGGCAGGATCTCGATTATTCTGTTGGCAGTGGTCTGTACAAACTGATGATCGTGGCAGGAGAAAAGTGCGACTCCCGGGAACTTGATCAGTCCGTTGTTAAGAGCGGTAATGGACTCCATATCAAGGTGGTTTGTGGGCTCATCAAAGATGAGGCAGTTTGCACCCTGGATCATCATCTTGGAAAGAAGGCAACGAACCTTTTCTCCTCCGGACAGGACCTTAACCTTCTTGACACCGTCTTCGCCGGGGAAGAGCATACGTCCCAGATATCCGCGCACATATGTTACATCCTTGACGGGGGAGTAACCGGTGAGCCAGTCTGTAATGGTGAGCTCATTGTCAAACTCTGCGGTGTAATCCTTGGGGAAATATGCCTGTGAAGTGGTAACACCCCATTTATAGGTTCCTTCGTCGGGCTCCAGCTCACCTGCAAGTATCTGGAAGAGAGTGGTCTTTGCCAGCTCGTTTCCGCCTACGAAAGCGATCTTGTCTTCATGTCCCATGATAAATGAAACATTGTCAAGAACCTTTTCGCCGTTAATAGTCTTTGATATGCCTTCAACAGAGAGCACTTCGTTTCCGATCTCTCTCTCGGGCTTAAAGTCGATATAAGGATATTTTCTGCTGGAAGGACGCATCTCATCGAGCTGGATCTTTTCCAGTGCACGCTTTCTGGAGGTTGCCTGCTTAGATTTGGAAGCGTTTGCCGAGAAACGGGAAATGAATTCCTGAAGTTCCTTGATCTGTTCCTCTTTCTTCTTGTTTGCTTCCTTCATCTGGCGGATCATCAGCTGGCTGGACTCGTACCAGAAGTCGTAGTTACCTGCATAAAGCTGGATCTTGCCGTAATCGATGTCTGCGATATGGGTGCAGACTTTGTTCAGGAAATATCTGTCGTGGCTGACTACGATAACTGTGTTTTCAAAGTCGATGAGGAAATCCTCGAGCCAGCTGATAGCATCCAGGTCAAGATGGTTGGTGGGCTCGTCCAGAAGAAGGATGTCGGGGTTTCCGAAAAGCGCTTTTGCAAGCAGGACTTTAACCTTTAAGGAACCGTCCAGATCCGCCATCTGACTGTAGTGGTATTCGGTGGAAATACCAAGACCGTTTAAAAGCATTGCGGCATTGCTTTCTGCTTCCCATCCGTCCATTTCGGCAAATTCACCTTCAAGCTCGCTGGCACGGATTCCGTCCTCCTCGGAGAAATCCTCCTTAGCATAGATGGCATCCTTTTCCTTCATGATCTGATAGAGTCTCTCATTTCCCATAATGACTGTATCCATTACATTATAGGAATCATATTTGAAGTGATCCTGCTCCAGCACTGAAAGACGCTGACCGGGAGTGATCACGATCTCACCGTTTGTAGTATCCAAAGCTCCTGAAAGAATCTTCAGAAAGGTGGATTTACCGGCACCGTTTGCACCGATAAGACCATAACAGTTCCCTTCGGTAAACTTGATGTTCACTTCCTCAAAGAGAGCCTTCTTTCCAACACGGTATGTGACATTATTAGCACTGATCATTTAAAACACCTCATTAATAAATTTCTTCTATGATTTATACACACAACTAATCATTATATATGGAAAATGTGTTCTAACGCAAGTGTGTAAGCCAATAAGTTTAGCTTCGATACTCAAAATAAAGTTTTTTTGCATCCCACGCAGTTTTAGTCTATAATGTGAAATATAAATGCACAGTGTGCATTTATATTTCAACGAGCAAATTGCGAAGCAATTCGCGAGTCTG
>CACXGM010000151.1 GCA_902767075.1 uncultured Lachnospiraceae bacterium | reverse complement strand
TATCGACTATGATAAGGCGCTTGGGCTCATGCTTTGCGATCTGTCTGCAGAGCTCACTTCCGATGGAGCCTCCGCCTCCGGTGACCATGATGGTCTTGCCCTTGACATAGCCCGCCACCTCATCAACATTTATATCAACAGGATCCCTTCCCAGAAGATCTTCGATATCGACCTCCCTTAGCTGGGAGACACTGACCTCGCCGTTTATAAGCTGATAAATACCCGGAACAATCTCCAGCCTGCAGCCCGTTTCCTTGCAGGTCTCGACGATCTCCTTTACTGTCTTTTTGCTGGCGGAGGGCATGGCGATTATGATCTCATCGATCTCGTATTTATCCACCGCATCGGGAATGCATTCCCTGCCTCCCACGATGGGTACGCCGCGCATTATCTTTCCCTTGCAGCCGGGGTTATCATCGATCAGGCACTTCACACGCTTTGTGATCATGGAGGTGCTCTCAAGCTCCTTCATAATGGAGTTTCCGGCAGCCCCTGCGCCAACGATCATCACATTGGCCGCCAGACTTCCGTTCCTCAAGGCATTCTGTTTGCTCCGAAGGACTCTTAGAAACCTGTAGGAAAACCTGATACCCACCGTAAGTAATCCCAAAATCGCTGCATAGAACAGATAGTAGCTGTTGGGAACCCTGATCTTAAATATCAAGAACACTGCCAGCTGAAGCACCATATTTGAAGCCACGGCAAGAACGATCTTGATGAGTTCACTGGCGCTTGCGTATCTCCACACGCTGATATAAAGCTTAAACACCCAGAAAAGAGCAATGCCCGAGATGATATTGAAGGGTATCATCATCAGTGTATTGTGAAAGAACTGCCCGTCCTTAAACTGGATCATATCCTGAAAGGAAAAATCAAACCGAAGCCACAGTGCACCCACCGTAGCGATCAGAATAGAAATGATATCCGCGATCACGAAAAAAACGGTCCGTTCAATTCTCTTTCGGTCATTTCCAAGATATACAATTGCTTCTTCTTTTTTGTCACGTTTCATTTTAGCCCACAACAATCAATAAATTATATCATATTTTTTCGTCACGGTATAGCCGCTTAAAAAACCTATCCGATCATGAAATAGGTCTCGCCGGCCATGAGTCTGGTTAAGAATATGGCTCCGCACACGATCTGATATACAAAAACCGCCCCGCCGATCCCTGCGGCTATCCACTTCCTGTTTTTCAAAAATCCATACCATCTCTTGAAGCCGGTGATATACAGGATAAACAGTGCAAGGCAGTAGCCCCACAGGAAATTACCGTCCCTGGATCTGCTGCCGGTCTCAACCAGCAAAACTGCCTCTCCGAATCCGACGACAGCCATAATGAGGGAGAAGACATAGCATCTGTCCTTCCAGAACTTTCCCCGCAGGATCAGATCTGTCACAAAGACCACAATGGGAAAGGCAAGGGAGAGCAGAACTGTGATCTTCGGATGGTCCGCGTGAAGGGAAAAGGTCTCCATAAAGGATAGCTTAAACCCGTTTGAAGTATCATCTCCAAAGAGAACCGAGTTCTGCCAGAGCATCACCCCAAGAGAAGGCACAACCGTCAGTCCCATGAGGAATACCCTGATGAATCTGATCTTATTTTTGATCAGATCAAATAAAAGCTTTATGGCAAGAGCAGGTGCAAACACGGTCAAAAAGCTGGGTTTGACAAATGTGGTAAGGGCCAGCAGCACTGCAAGTACGATCCACTCTTTAACATTTAATCCCCGCTCCATGTACCTTTTTTCATAATCTGCGAAAAAGATCAAAAAGATCACGGCAAGGAGCCTCATGCAAATGTATGTGGAATTGTGCCATACATTTCCGGACTGATAGCTCACATATCTGTACATTCCCGCCCACTTTATAAAAAAGGGCATCACAAGATTCAGAGCAAGGGCAGCACCGTAACCCACCAGATTCTCTCCGGGCATGATCTTGTCCAAAAGCTTTTTCGTAGCCACCACGGTAGCAGCTGATACTATGGCCAGGAAGAGTGCTATGAGCACGGTTCCTCCGCCGGTTATTTTGTACAGGGCCAGATAGATAAATGCCGTCAGACTGTAGTACCATCCGTCATCCACCACCATGCTGATGTGGAAGGGCAGGTCGGATTCAAAATAATGATTATCCGGTGAGGTGCTCTGAAGTGACTGATGATAAAAAAGGTAAAAGCAAAGGGCTCCGTACGCAGCAACCAGCACATAGAAGGCGATCTTTATAAAGAGTTCGCTGTTATGTCCGTTTCCCGCTTTTCTCACAGCGGCGGCAGTCCCGCGCTTCCGTGATCTATTCGGTTTTACTTTTGTAAGTTTCTTGTTACCGTTCATATTTGTTTTTACGGAAAATCATTTCCCGATAAGTATCCTGACATAGGGCGAAAAGCTGTAAATGATCGCCGTCAGCAGGTTATAGTTTTTAAGAAGATAATGGAAGAATTCCCCAAAGGGTACTCCCTTTATGCTCTCTTTTTTCTTAAATCTTTCTCTGCGGGTGAGCTTTGGGTCGTTCCAGGTGCCTTCCTCTGAATTAAAGGGACATATGCCCACATACTCACCCGAAACGAAAATCTCTCCGCCCTTTCTCGTGAGGCTGTACCCGTAATCAAAATCCCCGAGGGAATGGTTGTATACGGTGTCCATATTTCCGGTTTTTACGAAAAGCTCTGTCGGAACCAGTACGCAATTTGCATTAAAGGTGTCCACCTTAAGTGTCTTTCCGGCATCCGCCATAACCTTTCGAAACTTAGGCCTGAAGTTTGACTTTCGCGCTATACCGCCGTAGGAAAGGGTCCTGCCATCCTCTTCGCAGGTAGGTCCCACAAGGATCTTTGAAGGATCCGGGCCTGCGCTTAAGGGTTTACCGGCTTCCGCCCCACCTTCCTTTTTGTATCCATATTTTGTAAGCCTGTCTATAGCACCGGGATAGAAGTCCACATCATCATTAAAGAGAAGAATGTAATCATAACCGTCGGTTAGTTCACTGTCCTCCAGCGCTTTCGCCATTGCCAGCCTCATTCCGCCGGAGTAAAAGGAATTACCGTCTCCCATTACCACCGTGACGCCTTCTATGCTCTCAAGAGCCTGCGCCGTGCCGTCGCTGCTGTTATCATCCGTGATGATAAATCTGATATCGCACTCGGGGTTTGACTGTCTGAGGCTCTCTATAGCCTTAAGCGTCTTCTCTTTTCTGTTGTAGCAGGTCGCAAGACCCAGTATACGGGTTTTCATAAACTAATATCCAAATATAATCTGTTATCATCCTGTAACTTTATTCAGTCCATATGCTTTATCTTTTTATGGAGCTTTCTGATGCCCTTTGGCGATATTGCGAACAGGGTGTGATAAATCTTGTTTTTGGCTGTGAGTATCGGATTGGTCATGGACCTTCCCCAATTCTTTCTGAGCCATTTAACGATCTGTCTGTATTGATCGTATATATAAATCCGTCTTGAAAGATCGGGAGCTTCCGGCATTACATCAGTCGGCTTATCCTCGTCCGTTTTGCCCTCTGCCGGTCCGTCCATCATGGATACCGGTATGTGAAGCATATAATCAAGTCTCTGGAAGACATTAAATCTAAAAGCTATTTTGTTTAATTCATTATCTTCCGGATAGCTTTCACGGACAATGCTCAATATCATATCCGCATTGTCCACATTGTCACCGAAGACTCTGGAAAAATCATTCTTGTCCTCTTTTCGCGAGTTACTTCCAAGCCTGTAAAATACATGATATTTATGGCCCGGAAGCGAAGCGATATCCCCGATGGACTGCAGCTTTTTAACCAGGATATGGAAATCCTCGTTCAAAACACCGGTGGGGAAGAATTCATAAGTATCTTCCTTCAGTTCCTCAGGATCATAGCCTTCAAAAAAGATATCTCTTTTTATCAGTTTGGTGCAGAAGGAGCAATCCCCCCGATGCATCAGAAGCTCTTTTAAAAAGTCCCGGGAATTAATGATCTCAAGCTCTTTTGGAGGAACACAGATGTCCGGCATGACATTCCCCTGTTCATCGATCTCATCCCTTCCGATCTGGGCACATTTAACTCCCGTTTCCTTCACTGCATTCATCAGGTTTTCATACATGTCCGGATCTATTGAATCGTCGCTGTCTATGAATCCGATATACTCTCCGGAAGACTTAAGTATTCCGAGATTTCTTGCGGAGGAGGAGCCCCCGTTGCTTTTATGAAACGCCCGTATACGGGGATCTTTTTTGGCATACGCATCACAGATCTGCCCGCTGTCATCCTTTGATCCGTCATCCACAAGGATCAATTCAAAGTCCCGGTAGGTCTGGGTCAGAATGGAATCTATGCACTTTGGAAGATATTTCCCGGTGTTATATACGGGAACGATTATGCTTATCATTTATCTCTCCGGCTATTTCTTTGAATGTCAGATCTCTCCGGCTGCCCTCTTGCTTATCTTTCTTTCTGCCATAGGGATCTCCCTGCTGCAGGGTCCTGTTTTATATTCCGGAAGGTCTTTTCCTTCTCTGATGGACACTATGGTCTCGAGAAGTCTCTTTGCGGCAACCTCCGCATTCCACTCATCCCTTATGGTTTCATATGCCCTCAGGGCCAGGCTCCTTCGCAGGTTCTCATCCTTTGCCAGCTCGGCTGCTTTTTCGAAAAGCTTTTCTTTATGTCCGTTTTCATATACGGAGCCGTTATAACCATCGGTTAGCAGGAAGGGAACCGCTCCGATCATGCTGTCCGCCACCACTGCGCAGCAGCTGTTCATGGACTCGTTTAAAACTGCGCCCCAGCCCTCGCCGCGATCGCTGGTAAAGAGATATATATCCGCCTTTTCCATCATTTTTCGAATTTCCGAAGGCTTTTTAAAGCCGCTGACGGTGACGTTTTCTTCAAGGCCATACTCTTTTACCAGCCTCAATACATTTTCCTTTTCCGGTCCGTCTCCCACGACGTCCATGAAAAATTCAATATCTTTATCCTTTAAATACTTTGCTGTCTCTATTGCCAGTTCGGGATGCTTCCAGTCAAGCATACGTCCGGTCCAAAGAATGGATATGACTTTCTTATCCCCTTTTTCTTTTCCCTTTTCATCCAGTATCTTTTCCGGATCGTACTCCCTGAATGCGGGGAAATACCCCCACTTAAGCATTTTGTTTTTATATGCTCCGAAGAGCTTAAAATCAGATGCCACATAAGCTCCGGAGCAGAGTAGATAAACTGGGATCCGGTTGTATCTTGTATGGTCTCGGTTCTTTTTGATAAGTCCGCGGGGGGTGATGAATTTCCACTGGCCCGACTTGTAAACTCTCTCAGAATAGCGGATGGTCAAATGAGTCCTTGCATATCCGGGATCTTTTGAAAGTCTTGCCTTTTCCAGTCTTTCACTGATTACGCTTTCATCCTCACAACCGCCGAATATGACCACTTCGCTGCCGTCTATCAGCTGCATACAGGCGGCTCTTTCCTCAGGGCTAATGTATGATCTTCTGACATAGGCCGGAAGATCACTTCCCCAGCCCATATCCTTCCTGTCGCTTTCCATCTCCTCGGTCTGAACGAAGGTAAAGGTGCCTTCATTTCCGAGCATTTCGATCATAGCCTCACAAAAGGGGATCTGGTGATGGTTTATGTAATTGGAAACAAAGGTTATACGCATCATTTGCAGATTTTCTTGTAGATTTCTCTGAGTTCCTTTATGTTTTTATCGGTGTTGTGGTTTTCTCTGGCATGGAAACCGGCATTGCATCTTCGCCTGTCGGTCTCTGACTGAACACCCTTTATCAAACTGTCGGATTCCCAGCGTTCCAGAAGCTTATCCTTTAGTCTGCCCGTTACCGTATCCAGGGAATCGTCGATATCCGCTTCATAGGAAAATCCGTCTTCATCCGGGGTAAATACACTGCTGATACCGCCCACCAGTGAAGTGACTATGGGCACCTGGAGCATCATGGCTTCGCCCAGTGAATTTGGTGAGTTCTCGCAGGCGGAACAGCATACGAAGGTATCACTTTTCAGATATTGTTCCTTCATCTGCCCGGCGGAGAGCCTTCCGAGGAAATGCACTCTGTCGGCAAGTCCGTAATAGTTTATCAGATCTCTTAAATACTTTCCGTAGGACGAGATCTTTATCTTTTCCTTTAAGGAGGAGCTTCCTACAATGGATTGTCCCGCAACATATATCTGTATGTCTTGATAATCATCGCTGCTGCAGCCGTTACCGGAAAGTATCTCTCCCACCGCAATGAGCAGATAGTGAAATCCCTTTATGGGGTAATCGGCCTGGCTCACAAATATTCTGTGTCTTTCGGCCTCTTTTGCATTCCAGGCACCGGAATAGAAATCATGTCGCAGGGTCTCTCCCGCATGATGATACTCCGCATTTGGGTTTACCTCAGCGGCAAATTTACGGTCAAATGCTGTCCTGCCCGCGATATGTCCCGCCAGCTTTACAGCCTCTGCCTCATGCTCTCCGCGAAGGAAATACTTTTGCTGTCTTTCGTAGATCGAGTCCTTCTTTATCGTATCTCTGAAGGTGCGTCTCGCCACCACCTCCGCAGGAATGTGGGCGGTATATCTGATGGCATATTCCTTCAGTATGCCCTGAATGCCTATCAGGAATCTATCGGGTCTGTTAAATGCTCTGGCGGCCGCAAGAGTGTGTGAATACTCCGCTCCGAAGCAGTGGACGATATCGGGCTGTGCCTCCTCAAGAAGTGCTCTCATCCTGTCCTCAAGCTCGGGCTCATACACTTCTTCTCTGACGGTGTTTTCCAAAAAGCCGTAATAACCGATGGTTAATCCCATCAATTCGCACTCACCGCTGATATATCCTTTATTCTTGTCACCGCCCAGTTGTTTTAATGTCTTTTGGTCTATGGGGAAAGCAATGTCCGGTATGGGCGTATCCGGATCTTTCTTTTTCTCTTCCGTCAGCCGGCTGAATAATCCCTCCACCCAGCCTTCCTTTGGTATGGATCCAAGTCCCAGCTTCCGGGCGATACCCGGGACCACGAGATTACATATCCACAATACCTTCATTTTGCTTAGTACCTTTCTCTTCTGCCGAGGGCTTTTTCTTTTCGGCCTCGGGGTTGTTGTAGCCTTCACTCTCCTCGTATTTATTCTCTGCCATAGCGATATACAGATCTCTCATCGCTGTGGTCTGACCGGGATCTACACCCTCAGTCGAATCGGGCCAGAAGAGAATCTTAAGTGTTAAAAGCATGAGCTTAAGGTCGAGCCATATGGAATAATTCTCGATATAGATAAGATCAAGTTTTAATTTGTCATAGGGCGTGGTGTTATATTTTCCGTATACCTGGGCGAAACCGGCAAGGCCTGCCTTAACCTTAAGTCTGTATGCGAATTCAGGCATCTGTTCCTGATACTTTGCAATGATCTCCGGTCTCTCGGGTCTGGGGCCGATGAAGCTCATATCTCCGGAGAGAATATTGAAGAGCTGGGGAAGCTCATCCAGTCTCACCTTACGAATGAATTTACCCACGGGTGTAACGCGCTTATCGCCGATGTAATAGAGTCTGACGCCATCCTTTTCCGCATCCACTCTCATGGAACGGAATTTGACGATCTTGAATTCCTTTCCGCCTCTGGTGACACGCACCTGCTTGTACAGGATGGGGCCTCTGTCGTAGAGCTTGACAGCCAGAGCCGTGAGGAGCATAAAGGGCGAGGTCACCACGATCAGGATCAGCGAAAAGGTGATATCGATCATCCTCTTTAAAAATCTCTGCTCCATGGTCATTGAATACTCGCGGGTGAGTATCATGGGACTGTCGAATACGTGAAGCTCCTCGGAGCCCTTTAAAATGACATCATTTATCTTCGGAAGCAGGTAAAACCTGATGGAATTGCCGTAGCAGTATTTGATGATGGGCTTTCTGTCGGACTCTGCGATATCTCCCAGGATAACGGCATTGCAGGTCCCTGCGTCGTAGAGAGTCTTTATGGTCTCAAAGAGCTTCTCCGTACCCACACTGACATGTATCTGTTCTGTGATGAGATATTTGTCGCTTCTGGTCTCGAACTTTTTTCTCACCTCTCTGGGGTCCCTGTCTCCGTAGATGAGCAGGAGCTTCCGTGGCGGGAATATATTCCGGTAAAAGAAATTTGCGATATTTACGTACAGAAATACCACAACAAACTGTTCGCCCAACATGACAGCAAAGAATCTGGGATTGAAAATGCGAAGAGCCATAAGGGAAATCTCGGCATAGATCAGTATATCCGCCATCAAGGTGGCGAAGATCTGCGAGAAGATCAGTTCGGCATTTTTCATATAGCCGAGCCTCATTCCGCCGTACATTTTTGAAAACAGAATCAGAATAACCAGATATACCGCAACCTCAAGCATATGTCCCTTGATCCAGAAGGGCTGATTCCTGCCCTCTATGATATCCAGCCTGAAATTGAAGTACCAGTGATATGTGAAAACCGCTGTCTCCAGCAAAAGACACAGGAGCACCAGGGTCAGATTTATCATACGCTTAAAGCCTTCAAGCTTTTGAAGTTTGTTTTGAGTAGTCATGAGCATTCCTCATTCGCTTAAAATGTTTAAAAAATGCCGTCCGAAAGCACCTTCGGGCTATAAAAACACCGAATATATTTTAGCATAGTTGCCTGTCTAATTCCACAAATCACATCTTAAGATTAGTTAATAGATGAATGTTGGACAAAGCCCTTGATTATGCTATAATCTCATTGTTATGAAGACTATTTTTCTTATACTTTTTCTGCTCTTTTGCCCCCTTATCGCAGGGTATGGAGCAGTATCTTTATACAATACCATATCGGGAGCGATCAAAAAGGGTAAGGAAACCCCGGAAAAGCCTTTTTTCCTGAGGGTTTGCACAGCCTTTCCCATAGGAGTCTGCATCATGCTGCTTCTGGCAGGTATATGCAATGTCCTGACCGTTTTCGTTCATCTTGATCTGTCCGCGGGAAAAAAGCTTTTCGCGGCTCTTTTGATAGCAGTCCTCACGGTTTTCTATTTCGTGTTGGTGATCAGCCGCATGGCTAAGGCGCTTAAGAAGTTAAACAATCCTGCCTCAAGCGCTGAAAAAAGCCCCGCCCCGGGAGCATCTTCAGAGGCTGCAGCCGATACAGAAAGTGGTTCCGAAACACGCTCCAAAAAAGACGGATCCAAGTTGATTCCCATCCTGATCACGGTTTCTGCTCTGCTGTCAGGCTTTTTGATCTTCTTGGCTCTAAAGGGCTACGCGGATTATTCCGGGGATCAGACCCTTGAGACCGTCAATTCCTTTATATCCACCGGAAAGCTGTATTCTGTGGATCCTCTCACGGGACTGCCCTATACGAACGGCTATCCCTCGAGGCTATCCCTGATGGTGCTTCCCTTTTTCTATGCGGTTCTGTGCCAAACCTTTTCCGTGTCTCCCATGGTCCTCTTGTGGTACATTATCCCCGTCTATTTCATGATCACGGGATTTATGATCTTTGTTTGTCTGGGTGATGCTCTTTTCAAGGAAAGAAAAGATAAACTGATCTTTTATATGATCTGCGTCTTTTTACTTTTGTGTACCAATGTATCCATTGGTTCGCCCGGATTTGACATACTCCATGCAGGCTTTCGAGGAAGCACTTTCTTAAATATCATCCTCCTGAACCTGACATTTTGTTTCTGCATCAAAAAGAAATGGGTGGCTTGCCTGCTCCCCGTCATATTGGAGCCCCTTGTCGCCTCCACTGCTTTCGGTGCCGGCGCTGCCTTTTTTGTGACCGTTATAATGTTTATCATCTCAAAGCTTCCACTGTTCAGGAAGCTCACAAACGATACACCTTCAGGAAAAGGAGGTGACGCGTCATGAGAGATGTGTTTAATGAGATCGTTTCCTTTTTAAGCTTTAATCATATTCTTGCTGTTTTTCTGCTTTCCCTTTTGATCGGGATGTTTATGATGATCTGCCGAAAAGTCAGGACTGCTGCTAACGGGCTGATAGTATACTCCGTTATTTCTTCCGTGCTTTTGCTGTTGCTGCCCACTGCGTTTTTGCTCAGAAAGTTCCAGACCGTCTTTTTCACGTATAACACTCTTTGGGTGATGGTTCCCGTGATCCCTGTCACAGCCTTTTGTTTGACAGCCGGGATCCCCGAGATAATGAAACTTAAGAAATCTACCCGGATCATCACCTTTGTACTCACAGTCTGTCTCCTTCTTTGCTGCGGCAATATGGGAAAGCTTAGTAAGTTCGGAAAGGAGCTTCCCTATCTAAAGGAGGAGGAGATAACCATCGGTGATTCCATTCCCATACTTCAAAGGTTGGATGAGATAGCTGTATCGGCGACTTCCCAAGGGGATGACTTTGTTTTCCTGGCACCTCCTTCCATAACGGAATACGCCAGACAGTACAGCGGAAATATTAAGATGCTCTACGGCCGCGATATCTGGGACGGATCCCTGGCCGCGTATAATTACAATTCATACAGTGAAGAGTATTTATCCCTCTATAAATGGATGCTCTACAATGATGCATACGGGTGCCTGTATTTCGGCGATGTCGTGATAACCAAGGATTTTAAGTACGAGGGGCTGGACTATGATCTTCTGGATGCGGAGGGAAAGCTCCACGGAGGTCCCGCTTATGCAGAGGCTGCGAAGTCTTTAGGAGTTTCTGCCATCGTCTTTACCGTCAACGAAAAAACGGACAGAGCCGCTCTCGATCATATCGAAAACGTTCTGTCCGCTCACAGCGAATATGTTGAAGTGGATTCCCCTGTTTCTCAGGGTTATCTGATCATGTATATTTAGATTCTTCTGGCTACAGCTCTGAATGCCCAGAATACAAAATTATAGGCACTGTAGAATACATTCAGGTGCTCGGCTTTTCTGTACAACATCCAGATCCTTCTCACGGCTTCAAGCTTGTTGGAGGAAAGGCTTTTTCCTGGGCGCCTGTATAAAACAAGATTCTCATCAAGCCCGCAGGCAATGTTCCCCTCCCTTAAAAGTCTCCACCAAAGAGCGGTATCCTCGCTCTTTATCTTTGGCATCATCAGCTTTTCGCGAGGGATCTTCTGCGTATCAAACATAACGGTGCTGGTGAATATCGTAGTATTTTTAAGTGCCTGCTTATAATTCAATGTGGCGGGAACATGCACGATTTTGCCGTTTCCCACAGCGTTTGCATCTGCGAATTCATATCCGGTAAATACAAACCCCGCATCCTTTTCTCTTAAAAAAGCCAGCTCTTTTTCTAATTTATCCGGCATCCATACATCATCCCCGTCAAGATATGCGATATACCTTCCTTTGGACTCTCTGACGCCGGTATTTCTGGCAGCCGCAGCACCGAATTCATCCTTTTGGTGAATGAGTCTGACTCTGTCTGACAGGTCATTCTCTTTGATAAACTCCTCGATGATCTCTGCGGATCTGTCCTTTCCGCCATCCTCCACCAGAACCATCTCCCAGTCCTTGTATGTCTGAGCCAGGACACATTCCATGGTCTGCTTTATATATTTTTCAAGTAGATAGACCGGAATGATGACACTCACGGTCTGACTGTAATCTCTGTCCATAATACCCCGAAAAAAAGCAGGAGCAGAAATAAATCCACTCCTACCCTGACAAGTCATTTGCGGAAAAACTATTCTCCGAGCCCTGTTTCCACAGCGGTCACAAGTGCTGCAAGAGCTTCTGCCTCGTCGTCGCCTTCACAGACGAGCTCGATCTCATCGCCGCATTTAACGCATGCTCCCAAAACACTGAGAACACTTTTTGCGTTAGCGGTAGTATCCTTTACCTTAAAGGTAACGAGTGATTTGTATTGCATGGCCTCTTTGCACAATATGCCGGCCGGTCTTAAATGAAGTCCGGTAGGATTCTTGATAACTACCTTCTGACTAACCATTGCTGATCCTCCAAAAATCTTCCTATGTCTTGATGATACCAAATCAAAAAACTAATTTCAAGTTAAGTAATTATTAAGCATTTATCAGAACATGACGTCCTGAATGAGAGTAGCAAGTTTTTCGGCTTCTTCTTGGATCTGCTGTTGGTCTTTGCCCTCTATCATTACACGAACAAGAGGTTCTGTTCCGGAGGGTCTGATCAGTACTCTGCCCTCGCCGGCAAACTTCTTTTCAACTTCTTCGATAGCCTTTTTGATCTCGGGATACTCAAGGTATTTTTCTTTTTTATGATTTGCAACCTTTGCTCCCACAAGCGCCTGGGGAAGCACCTCCATAACCTTTGCCAGCTCTGAAAGGGGCTTTTTCGAATCCACCATCACCTGAAGCAAATGGAGTGCGGAAAGCAGTCCGTCTCCCGTGGTGTTTTCATCCAGGAATATGATATGTCCGCTCTGTTCTCCTCCGAGGGATCCGCCTATCTGACGCATTCTCTCGAGAACATATCTGTCCCCCACTGCCGTCCTCTCCAGCGTGATACCGTTTGCCTCACAGGAAAGTGAGAATCCAAGATTACTCATTACCGTGGCAACAATGGTATTTTCGTGAAGAGTTCCCTGTTCCTTCATATGGTTTCCGATGATGGCCATTATCTGGTCTCCGTCCACCAGTTTGCCGTTTTCGTCAACGGCAAGAAATCTGTCCGCATCTCCGTCAAAGGCCAGTCCGATGGCTGCCTTTTCATATACCACGCGGGCCATGAGCTCCTCCATATGGGTGGATCCGCAGTTTGCATTTATGTTGGTTCCGTCGGGATGATTGTGTATGGCAACGATCTCTGCACCGCAGCGACTCAATGCTTCAACGGAAGTGTAATAGGATGCACCCTCGGCACAGTCCACCACCATTTTAACCCCGGACAGGTCCACATTGACCGATCTGACGGAGTGATTGATGTATTCCTCCTTCGCATCAGAGAGAACCTTTATCTTTCCGACTCCGGGTCCGATGGGGAATTTAATGTCCTTCATATTGCTCTTGATCTGAGCTTCGATCTCGTCCTCGAGAGCATCGGGTAATTTGAATCCGTCACCGTCAAAAAACTTGATCCCGTTAAACTCCACCGAGTTGTGGGAAGCGGAAATAACTACTCCCGCATCCACCATGTGCTTTCTGGTGAGATATGCCACAGCGGGAGTGGGTACCACTCCGACATATACGCAGTTCGCGCCCACGCTGCAGGCTCCCGACATAAGTGCGTAAGCCAGCATATCTCCGGAAATTCTGGTATCGCATCCCACCATAATGGTAGGCTTGTGATTCTTTGATTTGGTGAGCACATATGCACCTGCCTGTCCAAGCTGCATAGCCAGCATGGGGGTAAGCTCATCATTCGCAACACCACGGACACCGTCCGTTCCAAACATTCTGCTCATTTCAAAAATCCTTACTTATCTTTCATTTTGATCAGTGATCAGCGGTCTCTTCCGCGTTTTTATCCGTGGTCTTTTCCGTGACCTTCACGCTAACCATCGGTTCGTTTTCCATCTTGATCGAGCTGCTGACTCCGATGGATACGGGCATAAGATGCATTCCCTCTTCGAGCTTCTTTATTCCCATATTGTCCATCCATTCGGCCACATCCACAGTCTTGCCCACCACCTCGGGATCTATATCCTCAAGATCCGAGGACAATCCCGTCAGATGAACCGTGATCATTCCGCCCTCGGCAGTCAGATCATAACCATCGGGTATATTTATGAATGATACATCGGAGGCTTTAAAGGAGATGCTCTTTTCCTCCTCGGGTTCAACGAATATGGTAACATCCACCATTCCGTCGTAATCGTTATCGGCAAAGATCAGATTGTCGGGAATATAAGGTGAAATATCCACCGACTCGGTAACATTACCGGTGGCTCCGCTTATATCTATGGGGTCCGTGATATTGATCCTGCTCAGTCCCTGAAGATCTGCTGCGGATCCGGCCACGGTCACAACCGCAGGCTTTATCTCGAGATTCTTTGCATACAGGAATCCTTCCGCCGCTTCGCCCATCTTTGAAGCGTAAATAGGAACTGTCTTTGTCTCTAAAATACTAACCTCCACATGAACGTAATCGGACTGCTTCGTGATGGTGGGAAGATTTACCAGATTATTACCCGCATCATAAAGTTCTATCTCTATATTGGCGGAAAGTGATTCACTGACTCCGTCTATATTGATATCAACCTGTCCGTATGCTACGCTCTCGATGGCAGATTTGGGACCTGTGATCTCTATCATGTTGAGATCCATGTTGACGCCGCCGAACTTATAATTCTCGGCGGTCTCTCCGTAAACCTTTTTCATAATACGGACATATCGTCTTTCCCTGTCCTCGATGGCAAGAGAAACGGTCTCATGGTTCGGTGTAAGGGAATCGTAACTGGGATCTCCCGCAAGTCTGAGGGAAATGGGGATCTCGTTGTCCACCATCTTGGAGGCATCGGCCTCGGCTATGATATCCGAAGCGGTGAGGCTGTTGATCACTGTCTTCGGCGCTTTGACCGTAACCTTTATATTATCTGTATTGTCCAGTACTTCCCAGACCTTTTTGTCAGGGTTTAGCTCTTCCTGATTGGTGATGGTGACCTTTATATTGGAAAAGTCCTTTGGAATGGTGGGATTCTCTATCTGGATCCATACAAACCATATTACCACCGCCAGGAAAATAGATACTACCTTTAACCACAGATCCTTGAGGAGCCAGTCTTTAAACTTTTTCATTCGACGCTCCTTCCGCAGGTGCCTGCTGTGTTGCTGCAGTGCCTTCCGCTTTATCTTGTTTATTTCTGTCTCTTCTGTATCTTCTGTGAGACTTTCTGTCCTGACCGTTTGTCATCAGCTTGGTGAGGCGGTTTCTTAAATGCTCACCATCGGTTATCGTCTCTATCTTGCCGTCAATGGCAAGGGAGATACGTCCTGTCTCCTCCGACACGATAATGGTGATGGCATCCGTCTTTTCAGATACGCCCACGGCCGCTCTGTGTCTGGTGCCCAGATCCTTGCTCAGCTCCATGCTGTCCGACAGGGGCAGATAGCAGGTTGCGGCAGTGACTCTGTCGCCCACTATTACCACAGCTCCGTCGTGAAGAGGGGTATTCTTTTCAAAAATATTGATGAGCAGTCCGCTGGTAACTTTTCCGTCAATGGAAATACCCGTGGTCTCGTACTCGGAGAGAAACTCATTTCTCTGGATCACGATCAGTGCTCCCGTGCGGGCCTTGCCCATTTCCGTGCATGCCTTAACGATCTCGGAAACAGTGCTGTCCGACACCTTCTGAACCGTACCGGAATGCATGGCCGTATTTGAAATGAATTCTCCCAGGATATTCTTTCGTCCCAGGTTTTCAAGTCCTTTTCTAAGCTCGGGCTGAAGGACCAGCAGCAAGGCTATGATCGCGTAATTAACAACATTTTTTGCGATCCATATGATGGTATCAAGCTGAAGTATGGAAGCAACCACCAAAAATAATGCAATGACAATAATGCCCTTCAGAAGAGACCATGCTCTGGTGTTCTTCATCCACGCAAGAATGTAGTACAGCAGAAACGCGATTATCAGTATCTCGATAACATCGCGCCACTGTACCGTAGTTATATATATACCCATGTTTTTCAGGTAATTTATAGCTGTTGTCACAAACTGCATTAGGTATAAATACTCCCGGTTTATTTATCTTCAAAAGGGATCTCTGTCAGATCTTCCCCGAGTCCGTCTTCTGCGTATCCGTCCTCCGTATATCCGTCCTCGGAATAGTATTCTCCGTCCTCGCCCTCGTAATAGCCGTCCTCGGAATAATACTCACCGTCTTCGCCGGTGTAATCTTCGTCATTGTCCCCGTAGAAGTCATTGGTCCTGCCGGTGATAAAGCTCATGCGGCCGCCGTGCCTTCTGTTGATCCTTCTGACCTTTCCGGTGGTCTCCCCCAGGGAGATCTTGGGAACAGCCTTAACGTAGTAATAATAATCGTCGTCTTCGAACTGAACCCTCTCGGTGCGGTTGAAGTCCACGCAGAATGCGAAGAATTTGATGGCAAAGCCTATTGCCACAGCCAGTATGGACACGAGGATAACATTTATGAACGAGATTCCTGTATCCATGATGACATCGCCGATGAGAAGGGATACGATCTGCACTACGACGCCTGCGCCGATGGCGATCTCCCAGTTTCTCTTGAAGGGAAGGCGGCGAAGGAAATATACCACCAAAAGTGTAACCGCAAATGCGCAGACTACCATGATCATGCCCTTGCCCGCGATCATCTCGTCGATAATGAGCTTGAGCTGATCCGGCGCGTCACTGAGGGATAATTCCATGGAGGCGATGGTGGCTGAATTCGCATTGATGATCCTGAGGAAATAATAGGATATGACTCCGCAGCCCATGGCAACGGCGCTTCCGGGGGTAGCCACAAGGCCCAATACCACGGGAAGGAAATAGGGTATCTTCCACAGCATCAGAATAGGTGTGACAGCCACGACAAGTGAAGCCTTGGGTGCGAATCTCAGGAAGAGAATATAGAGTATCAGATAAAGTATCACTCCCAGAGCGGCTACTATTATCGATAAATGGTACATATGGAGCAGGGTAAACAGACCTGCAAACACCAGTATGACACCGCTGGGCAGGAACGAGCAGAGCAGCGAAGCTATAAGCTCTATCGCAACATTGTCTATCTTTGCAAAATATCCCATGCGACTGTTTATGGTGTGTAAGACTATAAATGCGATTATAAGCTTGAGCACAGGTACGATGAATGCATCAAACTTGTAATAAAACTGTATAATCTTTTCTCGTATTTCAAATAATGTATTCATTGACCCTTTTGCAACTTTCTGATCTTTTTAAGATTACTTTTGTACTTGCGGATGCCGGAGCTGGCAAGCGCATATTTAACGAAGGCCACAATATATGCCAGTGCAACGTAAATAATCAGCACAATGAAATAGTATTTTCTGAAAGACAGGAGCAAGGAGATAATATCCATCTCGTAAATGTTTTCCAGAAACACCTCATAATTGTAGTAAATATATAAAGCTAAACCCACAATAAAAGCAAAGGTAATTGCAAATACCGCCTTGAGGATCGCAGCCCATATGTAATCGCTGCGGAAATAAGTGCCTATCCTGAGGTTTTCTTTGCCCTTCCCTTTCTCGTATGCGGTCATCCTGGTCATAAGGATGACCTTTTCCTTATTCAACATAATCAATACCTGTCCTGCCCTGAGATCACAGGAATCTCATTCTGGGTGAATCCTTGTCGTTCTTGTTCTGAGCGGCGAACTCTGCTGCCTTTCTGGCATTGTAATCCTTTGTCATCTGTCCAAAAGTATTGGTCATATTGACGCGGCACTTGTCACAATACTTTCCTGATCTGATCTTTGCTCCACAGCCCTCGCATGAGAGCATCATTGCGGAGTCCTCGGTAACCTCGAGTCTGTCTTCGCGAAGCCAGGCGGTGATCTGAGCAGGCTCAACATCGCATGCATCCGCTACTTCGTTGATACCGACGCCCTTATGTTCTCTGATGTATTCCTTAACCTCCTGGAATTTCTCCTCCATGAGTTCTTTGCAAGCCTGGCAAATGGGCATTCCTGAGATATAGTTGAACATCTTTCCGCATTTACGACAGTTTCTAACATTCATGGTTACATCCTCCTGTATGGAATAATCCTATTGACATGGGTCACAGGCTTTTGCCACCTGCAAGCGCCACAAAATACACATCGGGTATTCCTGCCTTATGAAGCTCCCTTGCGGCTTCGTCCATGGTAGCACCCGTTGTGTATATATCGTCAATAAGTATAATCGTTTTTAATTCTACACTATTTTGCCTAACAATAAAAGCATTTTTAAGATTTTTTTGCCTATCAAGAGGGGACAAAAGCTTAAGGGGAGCGGTATTGTGCCTCCTTAAAAGGAGTTTTTCCATAACCGGAACCCCACAGTGCTTCGAAATCTCCCGGGCAAGCAAAAGTGCCTGATTGTACCCTCTCTTTATAAGACGTTTTCTGTGGATCGGTATGGGCACGAGAGCCTCTGCGCCGGTCTTTTTAATAAAATCTCCCAGACAGGCTGCCACCTCCTCCCCAAAGAATGCGGCATACTCCCTCCTGCCCGAATATTTGAAGCGATAGATGGAGGGCGCTGCGGACCTGTATTCGTAAAGGCTCCTTCCCCTTATGAATGCATGCTCCCTTTTGCTACAGTCATCACATATTTTTTCATCGGAGTCCATCCCGCTCCCGCATATCATACAATAAGGTGCCTTCTGCACCTTGATCTTTGGCATGCATTCCGCATGTATACTGTCCCCGCCGGGTCCTATGATCATGTCGCACACAGGACATCTTCTCGGAAACAGCAGGTCTCCCGCAAAGCTCAGGATTTTAACGATCTTGCCCCTCATATATTTTCCCCCTTAGTTCTCCTACCGTTACATCAGTTCCCTGATCCTCTCAGAAAGCGAGGAGTATCTGTTCTTTCCCCCCTCCCGATCGATCATATCCCG
>CACXGM010000150.1 GCA_902767075.1 uncultured Lachnospiraceae bacterium | reverse complement strand
GGATACTGTGCTGGTCTATGACTGTTCCAAATACGGAACCTGGTATGGATCGTTTCATTCCTATATCGGATACTATTTAAACGACAGAGATTTCCCCTTAGATCTTGACGTGTATTATACCGCTGCCATAGGAGAGGATATTGCTTCGATACTGGCAGAACGCTCGCAGCAGACTATGGATGAGGATTATCTTTATATCATCGATACCAATGATAATTTAAACAGCGCTCTGGCACCATTTACGGGCACCGAAGCGCTGCTTGAAAATACTGTATATAAATACTTTGTGGATGAAGCGGGCATGCTGCAGGTAGTCCCCATTCAATAAGATGAGCGGGGGCTTACCGCTTCTCATTAAAAGTGCAAAATGATTCCTTTATCGGAATGCATTCAGCACATCGATCACATAGCTCTGCTCTTCCTCTGTCATGCCAATGTAGAGAGGAATGGACAGAACGGTCTTTGCGTATTTTTCCGTGATGGGAAGGTCTCCCTTCTTCATGCCAAGATATGCATAGGCCTCGGAAAGATGGGGCGGGATCGGATAATGGATGATGGTTCCGATGTTTCTCTCATCCAGATATTTGATCAGCTCATCCCTGCGCTCACAGCGGATTACAAACTGATGCCAGATATGTGTGGCTCCCTCCCGGATCTTTGGAAGGGTTATTGCAGGATTCTTTAGCTCAGCCAGATATCTATTGCAGATCTTTCTCTTTTCCGCTTCAAGCTCGGGCATGTGCGACAGACGCACCCGCAGAAGTCCTGCCTGCATCTCGTCCAGTCTTGAGTTGGTTCCGACCACTTTATTGTAGTATCTTTTTTCACTTCCGTAATTTCTGAACACTCTAACGTCTTCCGCGATCTGCGGATCGTCGGCGACTATGGCTCCGCCGTCCCCGAAGGCTCCCAGATTCTTTGAAGGATAAAATGAAAAGCATCCGATATCGCCGAAGGTGCCTGTCACCTTTCCGTTAAACTTTGCCCCGTGGGACTGTGCACAGTCCTCCACTAACCGAAGGTTATATTTCTTTGCGAGAACCACAACCTTGTCCATATTTGAGGCCTGGCCGTAGAGGTGCACCACCAGGATGGCCTTTGTCCTGTCGGTGATCTTTTCCTCAATCTTGTCCGCGTCTATATTGAAGTACTCATCGGGCTCAACAAACACGGGAGTCGCACCGTTTATGGTGATGCCCATAACACTGGCAATGTAGGTATTTCCCTGGACGATGACCTCGTCTCCCGCACCTATTCCCAGCACTCTGAAGGCGATCCACAGTGCATCAAGTCCGTTGGCAACACCACGGCAGTACTTGCTTCCCACATAGTCTGCAAACTCCTGTTCAAAGGAGCTGACCTCGTTTCCGAGAACATACCATCCGCTTCTTAAAACGTCCAATGCTTTCTGTTCAAACTCATCCTGATATTTAAAAAAACCTCTGTCCAATCTGTTGGTAGCGATCTTCTCTTTATATATCTCCATAATACGTCTTCTTTCTCTGATAATCTTTATTTGATCACCTTTATATGAACCGGTCTATCTGATCCGGCTTATACGGTCCCGGGTCATTTTGCATACCCTGCCGCAACCTTTTTTACGGCTTTGATCACATCCTCCACATCTCCGTCCGTCAATCTGGGATAAAGAGGAATGCTGATGATCCCCTTATAGATTTCCTCTGCTACGGGGCAGAGACCCTCGGTGTATCCGAGATGCTTGTAATAAGGGAAGTGATAAACAGGGACGTAATGGATCTGGCACTGAACGTTTTCCGCACTCATGGCATCAAAGAATTCACGTCTGGTGCAGCTAAGCTTTTCAAGATCCAGCCTGATGATATAAAGATGTCTGCAGGTATCGGACTCGGGGATCTCCTTTTGTATGATGATACCGGGCACATCCTTAAAGGCCTCATCGTATTTTTTTACGATCTTTTGTCTGCGAGCCTTGAACTCCTCTATACGGCTCATCTGACTGATGAGAAGAGCTGCCTGAAAGTCAGTCATTCGATAATTATACCCAAGTGCGATCTCCTCGTAGTACCAGGGTCCCTCGTGAGGTGCCTCCTCCATGAGGTCCTCGTCATGGGTGATCCCGTGGGCATGAGCCAGCACTATTTTTTTATAAAGCTCATCATCATTTGTGAGAACCGCGCCGCCTTCGCCCGCAGTCACAGTCTTTACCGGGTGGAAACTGAAGGTTGTGATATCGGCGATGGAACCCACTTCTCTTCCGTTATATTTTGTTCCGATGGAGTGAGCCGCATCTTCGATAAGTATCAGACCGTTTTCCTCACAGATTTTTTTGATCTCATTCAGCTTTACGGCCTGTCCTGTGAAATCCACAGCCACCACAGCCTTTGTCTTATCTGTGATATGTGCCTTTATGCTCTCGGGATCTATGTTGTAGGTATCCTTTTCAACATCGGCAAATACAGGCTTTGCACCGCAGTAGAGCGCACAGTTTGCGCTGGCGGCAAAGGTAAGGGGC
>CACXGM010000149.1 GCA_902767075.1 uncultured Lachnospiraceae bacterium | reverse complement strand
GAACTGTCCACATAGGCAACAGTGTCTGTCAGAACCACCGGTGCTGTGATGACTTGAGTCTCACCGCCGGTGTCCGCTCCGCCCCTGGCAGTATCCTCCGCATTTTCATCTACCTGACTGGAGGTTAAAACCTCGTCAGCGACATTTACGGCGGTGTAGGCTATCTCTCCCTTTACTTCCGCTACTTTTGATGCGGGCATCTTGTAGGAAGAGTACTTTTCATCCTTTATCTCGCGGGTCTTTATGGTATATGAACCCTTTGCGAGACCGTCATGATAAATGATCCCGTCCTTGTCGGAATCAGACCAGGTATCACTGCTTCCGTCCGGGAAACTGACCTCTACCTCAAAGGGAATGTTTGCTATGAGTTTACCCGTCTGGGTATTTATAAATTTGACCTTTAAGTCCTTCAGGACCGAGACCGCTTCCAGGCCGATCTCAACGCTGTTTTCATAATCAGCTTCGCCGTAATCCTTTGAAGGGTCCTCCTCGGCTATCTGATCCTCGGGAGCAGGCTTTGGATCTTTCGCATTTTCGTCCGTGTCTGTATCTGAGACCGGTTCAGTGCCTGTGCCGGTATCGTTGTCAGTATCAGTGGTGTCATCCACCACCGTCTCGTCGGCCACCACATCGGGAGCGGGCTTGTCTTTTTTGAAAATGATCCCCCTTGAATACAGGAACCACACTGTCACCAGACCCAGAACGATGATGGCTACCGCACCCACCGCGATCATGATCTTGGCGAAGATGCCGGAGCCCTCCGCCTCCTCGTCATCCATCTCATCTATCTCTGCACGGATGTCCTCGGAGGATTCATAACCGGGATCCTCAGCTTCCTCGTACTCAAGTTCAGGCTCTGGCTCGTCAGCCTCTTCGTATTCGGGTTCGGAGTCGTCAGCCTCTTCGTATTCAGGCTCCTCAGTTTCCTCGTACGCTGGCTCCGGCTCGTACTCGGGCTCAGCTTCCTCATACTCGTCCTCTTCGAAGTCGTCTTCATCGTCCTCTTCTACCGGACCTGCTGCGACGGATTTATCAATTTCATTCTCAGTTACGAAATCTTCTTCAGAAATCCCACTGTCCTTTTCAAGGGCTTCGACTATCTCTTCATCGGTGACTTCGTAGTCGTAATCTTCCTCGTACTCGTCATCATCAGAAGCCTGTTCCTCCTCGAATTCATCTTCGTATTCATCTTCATCGTCGAAGGATTCCTCTGATTTTCGGATCCGTGGAGGCCTCTTTTCCTCGTAATAATCGGGGACGACCTCGAAGCCTTCAAGCTCCATTTCACGGGTATTTCCGTTCATGAAGAGGCGGGCCATCTCCTCTAAATTTTCTGTATCATCCTGTTTCATCTGTAAAATATCTCTCCCAAAATCTAAAGACCTCTCATTATACCATAAATACTCAGATAAATCAAAGTCTCGGGTTCCCCTCATAAGTCAGCTGCACTGACATCTTCCCCAAGGAGGAAGCCTTTATTAACCACTAACCTTCATTAAGGAGCGGTCATCGAACTGTTGTGAGCGCCGGTGACGGGATCAAAGTATTGCATCTCACCATAAACGCATGTCCATCCCTTTGCCATCATACCGGTAACGGGGTCGTAGTAATATGTGGCATTTTTCTGATCCGGATAAATTGCAATCTCCTCGTCATCCACAAAATACCAGCCCTTTATCATTTTGCCGTCTTTATCATAGCGCACCCATTTACCGCCGCCTTCGCGAGAATGGTTTTTGATAGCTTCCCGCACCTGGTTTTCCATTCCGGGGCTCTTCGCCAATATGGCTTCTATCTCCTCATCGGAATAGTTTTCCTCATCCTGATAAACATAGGGGATCCAGACTTCCTTGTTTCTCGCTTTGGCACCGCTGTAAATAGAATCCAGCCAGTACCATCCTTTGCTCTCAGGGTCATATATTTCCCTGCCGCGCACATCCCCCGTGGTGAGGTTCACGATACCATTCGGGTCGTAATAGGTCCCCTGGCGAATACCGTTTTCATACCAGTACTGGGAATCTCCCCAGGATATCCATTTAAGATGAGCCGCAGGAACGTAATTGCTCTCGTCATAGGGATTAAAATAACTCTTATCGGCAGTGTAGAGTCTGCCATTGTTAGAACCAATGGTTATACTGTTCCACTGATGGGGTGTGCCGGTAAAGGATACCGCAAGAGTTGGCCCATTTCCGTTGAAAGCATAATCCCCTATCCTCTTTAAAGTAGTGGGAAGGGAAACAAGACGCAGATTGATGCAATTATTAAACCCATAATTATCTATCAGAGTGACGCCTTCAGGAATCGTCACAGACTCCAGTCCGTAGCACTCGGAGAAGGCTCCATACTCTATGGAATTTACCTTGTAGGGAAGGATCACCGCTGTGATCTTTGTCTGCTGAAAAGCATATCTGCAGATCTTTACCGTGTCTTCATAAACCGTATACGTTCCCGATCTCTTTGTGGGGCACTGTATCAAAAGAGTATGATCCTTTGAATAAAGCACTCCGTCCTCGGAGGTGAAATAGGGATTATCCGGTGAAACCGTAATCACTTTCAGATTCCTGCAAGTTGCAAAGGGACCATCACCAATGGTTCGTACCCCCGCGGGGATATTCACAGACTCAAAGCCGCACCCCGCAAAAGCACCGTTTCCGATGGTGTAAAGAGAGTTCGGCATCCATACGCTTTTGACACCGGTCATTCCGCCAAAGGCTCTGTCAGCGATGCTTGTTACACCCTCTTTGATCACTATATCCGTGATCCCGTAAATAGCATTGTTCCAGGGATAATCGTAATCGATTGATTCGCCGTCCGCCATCCTGCCGTTTCCTGAGATGGTAAGAGTTCCGTTCGCATCAATTTTCCAGGATGTGCTGCTGCCCCATCTGCCGGAATCCACCACGGATTCGGCGTTCGCTTCACTCGGCAGTCTGTTTTCAAGTACCCTTAAGCCAAGCAGCCCGCTGTCCCAGACACTCGATATACTCTCAGGCAGCCCCGTGATCATCAGACCTGCCACCATACATAAGGCAGCCAATATACTTACTGAAATCCTAAATACTCTCTTCCTCATTGATACGACCTCACATCAGTATTTTCGTAACTGTCAAATACTATAGTTTCAACCACTTTATCATTTTTACAATCGTATACGACTATATTCAATCCCCGCATCTCCCGGGCATATTCCGTGCCGTCTATCTCTATGGACACAGTGTTTCCGGCATCATATCCCGCGCTCACCACTTTATACTTATGATCTCCGTCAAAGGTTCCATCCGTGGTCAGAAGCGTGTAAGCCAATGATTCTTCTAATATGTCCCTGCCCGCGATAGCGTAGAAGGAGCCCCTCACACTGTCCTTTAGCGGAAGGGTGATCCCCAGGCTCTCAAATGCTTCAACATCTTTATCCTGAATTCCCATGGATGCCTCATCCATAGCCGCGATAAACAGAGTGTACCGATCCGTATCCCAGCTTCTCAGATAATCCGCCATGGACATATATATCCTGGAGGGAGCAATGCTCTTTGAAGTAACCTCCATCTCAGTGCCGTCATCAAATCTGACAAAGAGCTCTGCCTCCACGTAATCCCCGGGATCCGCTTCAAATACCGTCTCCCCCGTGACATGGTAGTGAAGCCAGGCCGTCAACTCTTGATCCTCGATCTTCATCTCATCGGAGACAATAGTCTCGCCTGTACTCTCAAGCGTAAACTCTGTCCAAAAGCTCTCAAGTCCTTCTCTGCGCATCTGTGAATCAAAATCATAACCGTAGAGCAGCTTATGTTTATCCAAGTCGTAACCATATATAACAAGATCACCATTGGTTACAGTTTCCTTCAGTTCCGCAGAAATTGGAATCCTGCCATAGAGTCCCTTCATGAACTCGGATTTTTTCTCCATGGCTTTTTCATTTTCCTCATAGCCATAGGTTTCAAGGAGGGTGTCCTGCCCGGAATAAAGACTTGTTCCAAGAGCCAGACGGCCGCCTTCAATGTCAGCCCCCATCGCTTCCAGAGTGGTGGGGAATACATCCATGGTGGTGAACTCCCGCGCCCTGTCGGAAGGATTCTCCTTCGCACTGTTTATAATGGTGAAATATACCTTTCGGCTGTAATCCGCAGGCACCTCCAGGCAAAAATCATTGTCCATGGTGGGATGGTCTCCGGAGATCACGATAGTGGTATTCGCATAGAAATCCTGCTGCTGGATCCAGTGAACAAATTCAGTCACCTGTCTGGATGAGCAGGCCATTACGTTTGCGTATTGATTGCCCTCAAACTCATCACGGCAGAGCTCGCATACATATCCATCTTCAAAATGAGTGTCCACCGTAAGGAGCGTGAAATTAAAAGGTTCATCCTTCTTTGCAAGATCTGTCAGATCCTGCTTTGCATACTCAAAAAGCTTCTCATCCTCGTAGCCCCAGAAAACATAATAATCCTCCGGGATAAAACCACGCTCAATCGCGGTATAGTAGTCAAAAATATCATACTCTCCGTGCTGGCTGAAATACTTCCTGCGTCCACCAAAGGAAGCATCTGAGCCGATCATAAGCTCCTGATCATAGCCCTGTTCCTTTAAGATATCGCCGATTCCGGTGGCTCCGGGATAGAAGTTTTCCACGGATTCCATGGAATTTTTTTCGATGGATGTCTTTAACGGAAGTCCCGTGGTCTCCGCAAACATTGCGCCCATGGTCCAGGTGGCGCCGCTGAGGGACACACCGCCGTTTAACAGCTTTTCACCCGGCGCGCAAAAGGTCTCATTTTCAAGGGCAAGCCGGGTCAGTTCGGGGATACAGTTCCCGGGGAAGGCCCCGCCCACGCTTTCATCGGCGAAGGTGGCCTCCACCGATTCCAAAAAGATAAATACAAGATTTCTCTTTTCCTCGGGAAAATCAATCTTCACATCACGGGGTTCCACGTAATGCTGTGCAATGAAATCATCCCCCGCATCAGGCGCTGGAGCCAGATATTCTACTATTGCAAACTTTTTCTCAACAATGATAAAGGAAGCCACAAGGCAACCAATGGTTATAATCCCCACGATAATGTTTATGGGAAGCAGGCTTTTTTTCCTGCGCAGGATCAAAAGTATGACTGCGATTGCCGTTACAACTACGGAAGGGAGCACGCATCTTAAATAAAAGGATCTGAGCATCTCGCTTCCGGAGCCTTCCAGATTGCCTGCCAGATGAAACAGCACTTCGTCCAGCTTTAGATTTTTAAATACATCAAAGCCCCAGATGACTGTCAACAGGAAAAATACTGAAAATGCGAAGAGCAGGATCAGCAGTACCTCAAGTATTATTTTTATAACTGTTTTAGCCTTAGAATCAGAAGTTGTCGTCTTCCCCATAATAAGCGCAGGTACCTACCTGTCGGCTCCTTTAACAAAAATCGTGCCCACCTGCAGCAAGTGCACGTGGGCCGGCAATTCAAATTTTCTAAAATCAGATCTCTTTAACCCACAGTCCGTGGAGATTGCAATACTCATAAACCGCTACTGCTTTCTCAGATCCTGCGAGAACGAACTCAGCCACAGGCTTCTCGCCGGGCTTTAGATACTTGATCTGCGCACCGCTCGTGGTCTCCAGAGCGATGAACTGGATGAAGTGCTCCTCCATCATGGGATGCTCCACTTCGCCGACCTGCACCTTGACAGTATTTCCCTCTACGGTCACTGCGGGAACATGCTTTTCAAAAGCACCGTCGGTTGCACCGGGCACCAGCTCCTCCATAGCCTCTCCGCAGCAAAATGCGGGAACCTTGGAATCCTTGATCTGCATAAAGAAATTGCCACATTTACGACATCTGAAAAACTTCATGATAGATTCCTCCTTTGATTGGAAATCAATTAATAGTTTTCTGCCTTCAGCTGGAAATAATCCCTCGGATGATTGCAAACAGGGCAAACCTCGGGAGCTTCCTTACCTATCACGATATGTCCGCAGTTGCTGCACTGCCATACACAGTCGCCATCACGTGAGAACACGATCTTGTCCTCAATGTTTTTAAGGAGCTTTCTGTATCTCTCCTCATGTTCTTTCTCGATCTCAGCCACTGCCTCAAAGAGCTCTGCTATTTCATCAAAGCCTTCCGCACGGGCTGTCTTTGCAAATGAGGGGTACATCTCCTGCCACTCATAGGACTCTCCCTCGGCAGCTTCCTTCAGGCAATCCACTGTGCTTCCGATACCGGTTAAGATCTTGTACCAGATTTCTGCGTGCTCCTTTTCATTTGCCGCAGTCTCGGCAAAGATGTTTGATATCTGCACATAGCCCTCTTTCTTAGCCTTCGAAGCAAAGAAGGTATACTTATTTCTCGCCTCCGATTCCCCTGCAAAGGCTGCCTGCAGATTCTTTTCCGTCTCCGTACCCTTTAAGTCTTCCGCCCTGCATCTCCATTTATTTTCCGCCATTCTATATACCTCCTCTAAAAGTTTGTTCACATTTTATTCATGGTGACAGGCACCTTCTATATTATACATTAATTGTGCTCTTCTAACAATCCCGCTGTGTTCATATTTTGTTTAGGCGCCCGGCACCTCATCGCCTGTGCGTATCCCAATATCCTGGCTTGCATTGTTGCATCACACGCGTTGTATGTCTCAATCAAAATACCTGCATCCGTGGATGCATCCACGGCTATGATCGGTGCAGGATTGCTCCTAGTACCATGAGTTTCCACTCCACTAAGGAGCCACTCCGGAGTCACATCAAGCACCTTACATATGATCAATATCTTTTCCGCAGTAGGATTTGTCTTTTTCTTCTTCCAGTCACTAACGGTAGTCTCCGGAATACCGGTGCGCTTTGAGAACTCCTTTTGCGTCATATTCATTTCTGTTAATTTGTCAAAAATACGGTCTCTGATCGTCATTTTAGGATCTCCTTTGCCAACTCCATCGCATCTTTTCTTGAAAGATTGCTGTCCTGAGACATAAAATACTCTGCGAGTCGTTTTGTATTATCCGTTTTCTCCTGCTGCATTCCCTGGCTTCTTCCTTTTTCTATCCCCTTGTTTTCCATAGCGGTTGCATATGTACACATCTCCGACACCTCACTTTCCACATCTTTTGTAAGCTTCAAGCCATATTTTCTGAGTTTATCAACCTTTGCACTTCCATCCATTCTCACATCGTGTTCATGGTGCCTGTCACCATGAACAATCCCGCCACGCCATGTTCACATTTTGTTCATGGTGACAGGCACCTATGGTAGCCACATATCGTCTTCTTTCATCTCCTTCTGTATCTGTGATTCCTGTTCTGCATGAGATGATTTTTCTTCGACAAAGCCGCGGTATTGGGCTTGCGGATCGTGCAGAAAATACGAGAGCACACGCGTAGTATCCACTAAGTCGGAAATAAGTTTGTTTGCGCTCCCCCGTTTGACCGATCCCGCGTCACCAATATACATTCCATAACTGCTGAATTCATAATCCCGGGGATCATTAACAATTCTAGCTTTAACCGGATTTAAATGGATATACCTGCTAACCTCTAAAAAATATCGTTCATCCTCAATCAGACATGCCGTATATCGCCCTTCAAAAAGATGGCCGGTGAAATTATATTTATGATTAAAATCCATACTGTATGGATGAAGCATCTTTCGCATGATCTTCCATAATTCCGTCTGCGCTGTCTCAATTTCAATATGAAAATGGTTTGTCATCAGACATAGCGCATGGATTGTAAACTTATAGCTCTCTTTTGCCTCAAAAATGCAATCCAAGAATCGCAGATAATCTGACGTATCCTTAAACAGATTTGTCTTTCGATTCCCACGATTCATCACATGATATATTGCCCCCGGATACCATACACGTTTTCTCCTGCCCATATTATCCCCCCATCATCTAACGCAAGCAATACTATTATACGGATTCTATTACCCTCAAAAAACCTGTCACCGTGAACAAAGTGTTCACATTTTGTTCACGGTGACAGGCACCTTTTTGTCATTTTAGGATCCCCTTTGCCAACTCCATTGCATCCTTTCTTGAAAGATTGCTGTCCTGAGACATAAAATACTCTGCAAGTCGTTTTGTATTATCCGTTTTCTCCTGCTGCTTTCCCTTGAGGATGCCTTGACTTATGCCCTGGCTTCTTCCTTTTTCAATCCCCTTGTTCTCCATAGCGGTTGCATATGTACACATCTCCGACACCTCACTTTCCACATCTTTTGTAAGCTTCAAACCATATTTTCTGAGTTTATCAACCTTTGCACTTCCATCCATTCTCTCATCAAAAAGATCTGTGAGCATTTGGATCAATTCATTATCTGTACCGGAAGTATCATGCTTACCACTGATATTTATCACTATCGCGTTCAGTATATCATACCGCGGAGTATCAAGGTTTGTACCTACAAGAAACTCCCTGTTGATTGAATACTTCTCGATTGAATTGGCTCTCTTTTGAGCTGTATCTGTGCATATCCAGATAGAATACACTTTCTTGATATTGCCATACTTTATCGAGTCGTCACTATCTGTAGTAAACTCCACGCCCTGCTGGGCCGATATCATCCTGCAACAGTAAAACAATGCCCTAAGGGAAATATCATACCCCGGCTTGTCCTCGTTCTGTGCCTCCACATTGATCAGTAGTTTAACACATTCTGCGTCATGACTTCCCGGCAGTCGCAGATAAGTTCTTATATCGTATTTATCTAACCCCTCATCATTCAGATAGGCTTCCGCGCTCAGACCATCAATGCGTTCTCCTGCATTGGTAAGTCCGCCTTCTACATATACCCTGCTTATGAGGACATCACCCTCTATGGAAGCTTCTATCTCTTCAAGGTCCATATCCCGGCATTCAGATACAACTTCCTTAAAAATCCTGGCCAGAAGCGGTTTGAAAGCCAGAATATTCTTTACCGCCAGATCCAAACGGATCTTATCCGGATCGGTAGCGATCAACGTCTTTCCTAACCCCGTCAGTTTCTTCATTCTCCCTCCCATATCACAAAGCTGACGGATATATGCCTGTATGCATATTATACCATCACTTTGAGCCCCAAACAACTTGCCAACAAATCCTATTATACGGATTTTATCATCTTCTAAAACGCCCGTCAATCACCATGAACAAATGTTCACATTTTGTTCATGGTGACAGGCACCATTAAAAAGCCAATATAGTGCAAGTATATGCCAATATAGTGAATTAACCGGCCGCAAGAAGTCGGATATAATATGTCAAAGCAGGTACATGGAGTCATCTGGGCAGGCCAGAACTTCAGGACAAAAATGTACATCACGGAAAAACAGCAAACAAGAACTACATAATAACAGGAGAACCTTATGAACAAAGCACTTATCACCGGTGTTACCGGTCAGGACGGATCCTATCTGTCCGAGTTCCTCATCGAAAAGGGATATGACGTTCACGGCATCATCCGCAGATCCTCCGTGGACTACCGCGAGAGAATCGCACACCTGGAGGGAAACCCTCAGTTCCATCTCCACTACGGTGACCTGAGCGACACCAGTTCACTGGTAAAGGTCATCGGAACAGTCCGCCCGGACGAGATCTACAACCTGGCTGCACAGAGCCACGTACAGGTCAGCTTCGACTCCCCCGAGTTCACCGCTGACATCGATGCGACCGGCGTATTAAGAGTACTGGAAGCAGTCCGCATCACCGGTCTGGCTGAGACCTGCCGCATTTACCAGGCATCCACTTCCGAGCTCTACGGAAAGGTAGAGGAAGTTCCCCAGAACGAGAACACTCCCTTCCACCCCTACTCCCCCTATGCCGTAGCAAAGCAGTACGGCTTCTGGATCACAAAGGAGTACCGCGAAGCCTACAACATGTTCTGCTGCTCCGGCATCCTCTTTAATCACGAGTCAGAGCGCAGAGGCGAGACCTTCGTCACCAGAAAGATCACCCTGGCTGCCGCACGTATCGCACAGGGCAAGCAGGACAAGCTGTACCTCGGTAACCTCAGCAGCCTCCGTGACTGGGGCTATGCAAAGGATTACGTCGAGTGCATGTGGCTCATCCTCCAGAATGACAAGCCCGAAGACTTCGTCATCGCAACAGGTGTACAGCACTCCGTGCGTGAATTCGCAACCCTGGCCTTCCACCACGCTGGGATCGAACTTGAGTGGCAGGGCGAAGATATGAATGAAAAAGGAATCGACAAGGCCACCGGAAAGGTTCTCGTCGAGGTAAGCCCCGACTTCTACCGCCCCACAGATGTGGTAAACCTCTGGGGTGACCCGAGCAAAGCAAAGAAGGAGCTGGGCTGGAATCCCACAAAAACAAGCTTCGAAGAGCTGGTAAAGCTCATGGTGGAGCATGATATGAAAAAGGTTGCTGTAGAGCGCGCCGAAGAGCACATCAAGACAAACCTGGCAGAATATCTGGAGAAAGGCGTGGTGAAATAATGGGTTCCGTTGAAAATAAAAACCAAAAAATCAATGAGAGCGTGACAAATGACACACAGGAGAAATCCAAGAAAGTAACTCCCATGCCAAAGGACGCAAAAATCTATGTGGCAGGCCACAGAGGAATGGTGGGAAGCGCCATCGTAAGAGAGCTGGAGCGCCAGGGCTACCACAATCTGGTCCTGCGCACACACAAGGAGCTGGATCTCACCAGACAGGATCAGGTTGAAAGATTCTTTGAGACCGAGCGCCCAGAGTATGTATTCCTGGCCGCTGCAAAGGTGGGCGGTATTATGGGAAACGCCACCGCAAAGGCCGACTTTATGTATGAAAACATGATCCTGGAAATGAACGTGATACACAGCGCATGGAAGAACGGATGTAAAAAACTGGAATTTCTGGGAAGCAGCTGCATCTATCCCCGCATGGCCCCACAGCCCATGCCCGAGTCCTGCCTCCTCACTTCATCATTGGAGCAGACCAACGAAGCCTACGCTTTGGCAAAGATCAGCGGACTCAAATACTGCGAATACTTAAACGGTCAGTACGGCACGGATTACATCTCCGTAATGCCCACCAATCTCTACGGACCAAATGACAAT
>CACXGM010000148.1 GCA_902767075.1 uncultured Lachnospiraceae bacterium | reverse complement strand
GCTTCAGTCCTTTATGATCTCATCCGGACACAATGTTGCTGCATTAAGAGCAAATGCGGGCATTAATATCGTGGACAGGATCGCGGAGATCACCGGTGGATTGGACTATTACAGATTTATCTCGGATCTGGTGGACAATTATGAAGAAAAGAAAGCTGAGATGGTCTCAAAACTGCGTGAGACAGCTAAATGTATCTTCAGACCCGAAAACTTCATGATCGATATTATCTCCGAGGATAATAAGGGAAAAGAAAATATAGGCAACAGCATAAAGGATATTCTGGATAGCTTATATACCGAAACTGTGAGAAAGGAACAGTACAGACCCGAGCTTTTAAAGGATAACGAAGGTCTCATGACAGCCGGACAGGTACAGTATGTATGCCGTGCGGGAAATTACATAAAAGACGGTCTTGAGTTTAACGGGGCACTTAGTGTATTAAAGACCATAATGGGATATAATTATCTCTGGGAGAATGTACGTGTTAAGGGCGGCGCTTACGGTGTCATGAACAGATATAACAGGGACGGCAATGCTGTATTCGTATCCTACAGGGATCCTAATCTTAAGAATACCATCAAGGTGTTTGAGGATGCAGTGGACTGGGTAGCAGACTTTGACGTGGATGAGAGAACCATGACCAAATATGTCATCGGTACCTTCAGTGAGCTGGATACTCCTCTTACTCCTTCACTTAAGGGATTAAGAAGCTTAAGAGCTTATCTGTCAAAGACTGATATCAAGCTCCTTCAGAAGCACAGGGATCAGGCACGTAACTGCACTCCTGATGATATCAGAGCATTGTCCAAATATCTTAAGAATGCCATGTCTGATGAGAGGCTTGTAGTAGTGGGCAGCGCCGCTAAGATAAAAGAAGAAAAAGATCTTTTTGACAAAGTGGAAAATCTTTTTTAAAATTTTTTTATAGATCTTGCAACATTTTGATTTCGATTGCGTTTTATATAGTGAGACTGATAATAGTCACTGTTAAAGGAGGAGCTTATGAGAAAGAAAATCTTATCAACAATCGGAATAGTAATGGCAGGTGCTTTGATGCTTACCGCATGCGGAGGCGGTTCATCATCAAGCGGTAATTATGTTTCAAACGGAAAGTATTCATCGGATTCTGCAGCTGCAACGGATGGGGCATATTACGACTACGAGGAATATGGCGATTATGCAGCGGAGGATTATTACGAGGGTGATACGGGCAGCTTTGGTACATCAACATCTTCTGTTGCGGACAAGGTGGATGATTCTGCATCCGTATCCGACAAGAATAAAGTCGACCAGAACAGAAAGCTGATCAAGACTGTAAACATCGATGCAGAGACCAAAGAGTATGATGAGCTTATCACCGTTCTTGAGGATCAGATCGATAACTTCGGCGGATATGTGGAGAGCATGAACAGCTGGAACGGAAGCCGGTATGATTATTACGGCAACTATTCGGACAGTTCTTCCAGAAATTCAAGCTACACCATCCGAGTTCCCAGAGAGAATCTGGATGCTTTTCTTGAGAGCTTTTCGGCACTTTGCAATATCAAATCAAAGAACGAAGGCGTAGAAGATATCACCCTTTCCTATGTGGATCTCGAGAGTCATAAAAAGGCACTCCAGACCGAGGAGAGTAGACTCTTGGAACTCATGGAGCAGGCGACTGAAATGTATGATATCCTCACCATAGAGGATAAGCTGGCAGATATCAGATATCAGATCCAGAGCATGGAGTCCCAGCTTCGCACCTATGATAACAAGGTTACTTACAGCACTGTATATCTGACTATTCAGGAAGTTAAGGAACTTACCATTGTGGAGCCCGAACCCGAGACCTTCTGGGACAGACTGTCAAGGAAGTTCGTTAACAGCATGGAATCATTGGGAGATGGCTTCCAGTCATTCATCATCTGGTTCATTGCCGCACTTCCTCACCTCATTCTCTGGGGCGGTATCTGCTTCGGTATAGCAATGATCGTGAGAGCGATCGTAAGATACAATATTAAAAAGGCTAAGAAGCGCCGTGAAGAAGAGGCAAAGAATGCTCCCGCACAGCCCACTGTTCAGCCCGTATACTACCCTTACGGATATGCATACGCACAGACTGTAGCTCCTCAGCAGACACAGGCACAGCAGACGATTCAAGCACAGCAGGCTGCAAAAACACAGCAGGCAAATTCTTCTGCCCAAACTGCCCAGGCACAGAGTGTACAGGCTCAGGATCAGCAGCCCCATGCTCCCGCCAAGGCCGATGATAAAAGGGCTGAAAATAAAAAGGCTGAGGACAAAAAGCCCGAGAATAAGTAAGAGAATAATTAATGGATAGTTCAAAAAGCATTAAATCAGGATTTGTCACTCTGGTGGGAAGACCGAATGTGGGAAAGTCCACTTTGATGAATCACCTGATCGGTCAAAAGATCGCCATCACATCAAATAAACCGCAGACCACAAGAAATAAGATACAGACGGTTTATACGGATGAACGCGGTCAGATCGTATTCCTGGATACTCCGGGAATTCACAAATCAAAAAACAAGCTGGGCGACTACATGGTCGGTGTCGCCCAGCGTACCCTTAATGAAGTGGACATTGCAATCTGGCTGGTGGAACCTACTGATTATATCGGAGCAGGTGAAAGACACATCATAGAACAGCTGAAGAAGGCAAAGTGCCCCGTATTTTTGGTCATCAATAAGATAGATACCGTAAAAAGGGAACAACTCTTACCTTTTATCGATACTTATCGCAAGGAACTGGATTTTGATGAGGTTATTCCGGTTTCTGCCATGAGGGGAGATAACCTCGATGTTCTGCTGGAGGAGATTTTTAAATATCTTCCCTACGGTGAAATGTTTTACGATGAGGATACGGTGACGGATCAGCCCATCAGACAGATCACCGCGGAACTCATCCGTGAAAAGGCCCTCAGGCTTTTATCCGATGAGATACCCCACGGAATAGCGGTGACTATCGAGCAGATGAAGGACCGGGGCGGAATATACGATGTGGATGCAACCATCTATTGCGAGAGAGATTCACATAAGGGGATCATCATCGGGAAGGGCGGAGCCATGCTTAAAAAGATCGGCTCTCTTGCCAGACCGGAAATAGAGGGAATGCTGGAAGCTCAGGTAAATCTTCAGTTGTGGGTAAAGGTTAAAAAGGATTGGAGAGATTCGGATTTCCTTTTAAAGAATTTCGGATACAATGATGACGAAAAGAAATAGTACGGCTTATAAACAGGTGCAAAATATGGCGCCTGTTTTTGCGGTATTTAAAGGACTATAATTATGCAGGATTTTCTGGCGGTTACAGGGATTGTGCTAAAGCAGGCGCCTGTGGGAGAAAGTGACAGGCGTGTTACCATATTGACTAATTCAAGAGGGAAGATTTCGGCTTTTGCAAGAGGAGCCAGAAAGCCTAATTCCAGGTTTTCCGCCACAACCTGCCCTTTCTGTTTCGGAACCTTCAAATTGTATGAGGGCAGGGACGCATATAATATATCCGATGCCGATATTCAAAACTATTTCGAAGAATTCAGGACTGACCTTGATGCATCCTTTTATGCGGCATATTTTGCGGAGATCGCAGATTATTATTGTCGTGAGAATAATGATGAACGGGATATGATGAAGCTGTTTTATCAATCCCTCAGAGCTCTTTGCAAAGAGAGTCTGCCCAATCCCCTTGTCAGAGTCGTATATGAACTCAGGAGTATCGGGGTAAACGGGGAGTATCCGGGGACTCCGCAGGATATAAAGCTTAGCGGATCAGCGGTATATACCCTGGAATTCATACAAAGCACACCCATTGAATCTCTTTATTCATTTACGGTGACAGACAGTGTTTTGGATGAGTTAAAGAGGGTTTCGAGGGAGTATTGCAGGAAATATATGGATCACAGCTTTAAGAGCCTGTCAATCCTTGAAAATACATAGTTTTGCTGAGACGGCTGCGTGAGAGGAGAGATTTATGCAGATAAAATGTGATTATTGCGGGAATTATATCCCTGATTCCGAGCCGGTATGCCCTAATTGCGGCGCACCGAACAACGGAGTAAAGAGAACATCGGATGAAGTTCCCCACACCATTGAGGGACTGAAGGAATATGTGAGGAAAAATAATATTCCCGTAGATGAACTCAGATTCTTTATCGGTATTGATTACAGGGAAGCCAAGGCCTTCGGTATTTACAAGGATGAGAATACCGGAAACTTTGTTGTATATAAAAACAAAGGGGATGGTGAAAGGGCTGTCAGATATGAAGGCAAGGATGAAGCCTATGCCGTTAATGAGATATACCAGAAACTCAAAGAAAAAGAAAATGATTATAAGTATTACAACAAGGTGAGGGGCAATAATCCCACAAACAGTAACATTTCGCAAGGTGCGCCGGATAACGGAGGCAACGGTAACAGGAACAATAAAAAAAGCCGCTTGATATCGCTTATTATCATCGCAATTGTCATTTTCTTTGCACTCAGGTTCGGAGTGGGAAGAAGTGCAGCCTGCTTTATGGGTGGCTGCGCAGGCTCGGGATATGAGAGCAGCTATGACGGATATGATTCGGATGGCGGAAGCTTTTTTGACTGGGGAGATTCCGATTCCGACTCGGGTTCCGACTGGGATATGGACTGGGATTCCGACTGGGGTGGCGACTGGGATTCGGATTGGTAAGTTTAGGTCAGCATATTATTGATTTTTATGGTATTTAAAAGTATAATTAATTAGTTGTATTATGCTTTAGAAAAATATGCTTAAGGCATTTAGGAGGAGTTTTTTTATGGAAAAGACAATGGACAAAATCGTTAATCTGGCAAAGGCGAGAGGTTTCGTATACCCCGGATCAGAGATTTACGGCGGACTGGCCAATACCTGGGATTACGGTAATCTGGGTGTGGAACTCAAAAATAATGTTAAGAAAGCCTGGTGGCAGAAGTTTGTCCAGGAGAATCCTTATAATGTTGGCGTTGATTGTGCTATTCTGATGAACCCTCAGACCTGGATCGCATCAGGACATCTTGGAAGCTTTTCTGATCCTCTTATGGATTGTAAGGAGTGTCACGAGCGTTTCCGCGCTGACAAGATCATTGAAGATTTTGCCGCAGAGAACAATATAGAACTAAAGTCTTCCGTAGACGGATGGACCCATGAGGAGATGGAGAAGTTCATCACCGATAACAATGTTCCCTGCCCTTCATGCGGAAAGCACAGCTTCACATCCATCAGAGAGTTCAACCTTATGTTTAAGACCTTCCAGGGTGTTACAGAGGATGCTAAGGATACAGTTTATCTTCGTCCTGAGACAGCGCAGGGTATTTTTGTAAACTTCAAAAATGTTCAGCGTACATCACGTAAAAAGATTCCTTTTGGAATTTGTCAGATTGGTAAGAGTTTCCGTAACGAGATTACACCCGGTAACTTTACATTCCGTACAAGAGAATTTGAGCAGATGGAGCTTGAGTTCTTCTGCAAGCCCGGAACACAGACAGAGTGGTTTGAGTATTGGAGAAAGTTCTGCTTCGAGTGGCTTCTATCTCTTGGAATAAAGGAAGAAAACTTAAGACTTCGTGATCATGATCCGGAGGAGCTTTCATTCTACAGTGATCACACAACAGATATTGAGTATGCATTCCCCTTCACAGATTGGGGTGAACTTTGGGGCATTGCTTCAAGAACTGATTATGATCTTACAAGACATCAGGAGACTTCAGGTGAGCCTATGGAGTACTTTGATGATGAGGCTAAGGAAAAATATATTCCTTATG
>CACXGM010000147.1 GCA_902767075.1 uncultured Lachnospiraceae bacterium | reverse complement strand
GGAATAGGAGGATATCAGGATGAACAGTGTAAATGACAGATCCAGAGATATAGGACCTTTTGTTCCGGCACCGGATGACGATATGCTTATCTGCCGGTGTGAGGAGATAACCAAAGGTGAGATAAGACAGGCGGTTCATGACGGTATGTGGACCATGACGGAGATCAGAAGATATTTGAGAGCAGGAATGGGACTGTGTCAGGGACAGACCTGCTCGAGGCTGGTAAAGGGAATAGTTGCCAGAGAACTGGGAGTATCTCCCGCAGAAATAGAGCCTGCCACAAGCCGTGTTCCCATGAGACCCATAGAGATGCGGATCTTTGCAAATGAGGCAAAGGAGGATGAGGATCATGAACAGTAACGCTGAAGTTGTAGTTATCGGCGGCGGCATAATCGGAAATGCCGCAGCATATTATCTGTCAAAAAGAGGCCTGAAGGTGATCGTACTTGAGGGAAGCGATTTTATCGGTAACGGAGGATCCTCCAGAAATGGCGGCGGTGTAAGGCAGTCCGGAAGAGATGTAAGGGAATTGCCATTGGTTATGTACGGCATCAAAAATCTTTGGCCCACACTATCGGAGGAACTGGAGACCGACTGTGAATACCATCAGGACGGAAACCTGCGTCTTGGTAAAAACGAAAAGCATAAAGCCATACTTACCAAGTTGGCTGACAATGCAAAGAGCTGCGGTCTTGATGTAAGAATGATAGACGGAGAGGAAGTAAGACGGATCAATCCTTTTTTGTCGGATGAAGTAACCTGCGCAAGCTGGTGCCCCACCGACGGACATGCAAACCCTCTTACCACCACTCTGGGATACTATAAGATGGCCCGCAGAAACGGAGTGAGATTTATTTCCGGCGAACGTGTAACCGAGCTTCGCATGGTCAAAGGAAGAGTCAGAAAAGTAATATGCGCATCCGGAGATGTGTTCGAAGGCGAGAATGTACTGGTGGCAGCAGGCTTTGACAGCAGACAGATCCTGGGAACCGTGGGTGTTGATATCCCCATGACCAGATCCCTTTTGGAGTGTCTTGTGACAGAGGCTGAGCCCCATATGTTCGACCAGATGTTGGGAACGGCGGAGGCGGATTTTTACGGCCACCAGACAAAGCACGGATCCTTTGTTTTCGGCGGCTCCTCCGGATTTGAAGGATGCAACAAGGACAATGGAACTCCGGTTTCAAACGCAAAGACCGCACCCTGCATCTGCAGAGGTATCATGAAATATTTCCCGGATCTGGCAAATGCAAAGATAGTCAGAACCTGGGCAGGCTGGAGTGACAAATGTGCGGATGGAGTGGCTGTTGTGGGTGCCATAGACGAAGTGCCGGGTCTGTACACTTCCTGTGCCATGTCGGGGCACGGTTTCGGAATAGGACCTGCAGCGGCTCATCAGCTGGCTCAGCTTATCGCAACAGGAACTACAGATGTTGATCTTTGTTCACTGAGATATGACAGATTCAAGGCAAAGATCTGACTTAGCTTTACAAAATCTGGAGGAAAAAGGATGAATAACTATAATTTCAGAGTTCCTACGGACATAAGATTCGGAAAAGGGCAGATTTCATGTCTTGCGGATGAAATAGGAAAATATGGCAGAAGGGTTCTTTTGACTTATGGTGGGGGAAGCATAAAAAGGACAGGTGTATATGACAGTGTTTTAAAGGTGCTTGAGGGGTTTGAGATATATGAGCTTTCGGGGATAGAGCCAAATCCTAAGGTCACCTCCGTACGAGAAGGTGTGAGGATCTGCAAAGAAAAGGGGATAGATGTGATCCTTGCGGTGGGAGGCGGAAGCTGCATAGATGCATCAAAGCATATTGCCTGCGCTGCGTTCTATGATGGGGACCCTTGGGATCTGGTATTGGATAATTCGCTTGTCAAAAAAGCGCTGCCGATATTCACGGTACTTACTATCTGTGCTACGGGTTCGGAGATGAATCCGGGTGCTGTTATCAGCAATGAAGAGACAAGGGAGAAGCTGGAGATCAATCATCCCCTTTTATATCCCACTCTCTCGGTGTGTGATCCCACGTATCTATACACCCTGCCGAAGTCGCAGACAGCGGCGGGAACAGCTGACATAATCTCCCATATATTTGAGCAGTATTTTCAGCCTAATGATGGGGCGTATCTTACTGACAGACTCAGCGAGGCTGCGCTTAAGACTTGTTTTAAATATGGACCTATAGCGCTGGAGGAGCCGGAAAACTATGAGGCAAGATCGAACCTTATGTGGACCAGTACCATCGCCCTTAACCACCTTTTGACCTTCGGTAAGGGAGGGGCCTGGAGCGTCCATCCCATAGAGCACGTTCTCTCGGCCTTTTATGGTATTACTCACGGTGTTGGTCTGGCCATATTGACACCGGCATGGATGAGATATGTATTGAATAAAGATACTGAAAAAAGATTTGCCATGTATGCGAGAAATGTATGGGGGATCATGGACAAAAACGAACACTATGAGGCTCTTAAAGGGATTGAAATGACGGAGGAGTTTTTCAAAAAAATGGGACTGCCTGGCACTCTTTCGGAGGTAGGAATAGATGATTCTCAGTTCTCTGAAATGGCAAAGGAAGCGGTCAGAACCAGCGGACTGCAGTCAAGGAGCTATGTAAAACTTGAGACGGAAGATGTGGAAAAGATACTCAGAAGCTGCTTGTAAAAAAGAGTATATTTTGTATAATAAGCATAGTAAAAAAACTGCAGGAATGGAATCATAAATATGACTGACTATGACTTATTGATCAAACAGGCGGAAGAATTTGCGGATGGAAATGTATGGGATATCACCCTCTATGCAAATATTTCCGCTTTACTTTTTGAAACTCTGGAGAACATCAACTGGGCAGGTTTTTATCTCATGAGAGGCGATGAGCTTTTGCTTGGTCCCTTCCAGGGAAAGACAGCCTGTATGAGGATCCCCGTGGGCAGAGGGGTGTGCGGAACTGCTGTGAAAGAGGAGCGGGTCGTCAGGGTAGAAGATGTGCACGAGTTCCCCGGACATATTGCCTGTGACAGCGCTTCGGAATCGGAGATAGTGCTCCCTGTCAGAAGCGGCAAAAATAAAGAGCACCCCGGTGAGATCATCGGAGTGCTGGATATCGACAGTACTGTTAAGGGGCGCTTTTCGGAAGAAGACGAAAAGGGTCTTAAAGCACTTGTTGAAGTCATGAAAAAGTATTTATAAGTTTTTTATTCTCTTATTCTATAATGGTTATGATATCACTCAATACGTAATCAAAAGTTGGATATGATGTGGTTTCGTTTTCGATATACCCGTTCTTTAAGTCAATCGTATGAGAAGGGTTATCCGGGTCCGTTCCGGTATAATTCCCGATGAAAACGAAATCACCGTTTCCACGCTTGAAGCGATCTATCGCGCTGTTCATAGCTTCCTGGGTTCCCGGAGCAGCCACCTGAAGATTCAGATCCACCATCTCTATCCAATTCTTTTCAAAACCGGCGGAAGCGTCGGATCCGTGTATCTTTCCGGAAACAACCTTTTCTATTTTCTTATTTTCAAAGCATGCTTCCACCGCTGAGATAATATAGGGCTCCCAGCATACTCTCGATGTTACGAGAGAAGAGCCGGGTGCAACTTCACTCATACTCTGGTTATAACCCACAAAGTATACTTCCTTGCCCTTCGGAGCTTCCTCACATGCTATGGCGGGACCTATGGTGTCGGTGTGCTGGGAGATGATGATGCAGCCGTTTTTTATCAGCTTCGAAGCGGCGCTTTTCTCCAGAGCGTAGCTGCTCCAGGTCTGTGTGTAGCATACCTCCATAGTGGCAGTGGGCACTACGGAGCGAACACCCAGCAGAAAGGCGGTATAACCGGATATTACCTCAGAAGTGGGAAAAGCAGCCACAAATCCAACAAGGGCGTTATCTTCAGTGATGGTGCCTTCTTCGATCATCTGATTAATTTTCATGCCTGCGGCGATACCGCTTACGTATCTGCCCTGGTAAGCTTCGCCTTTAAAGGTGTGATAATTCTCCGGAACTGTGGCTTCTGTCATATCCATGTATGAGGTCTGACAGAATTGTGTGTTTGGATATTCGGGGGCAAGCTTTGGAACCAGTTCACTGTATCCGTTAAAGAATATTATGTCGCATCCCTGATCTGCCAGCTCCCGCAAGGGCTCAGCCATTTCGTTGTCCAGTACATTGCTGCGGGTCAGGATATCGACCTTTGCACCGTACTTTTTTTCCAGGGCATCCTTTGCCAGCGAGAAATTGTAGGTATAAGGGGTGCTCTCATCATTATCGTAGATGAAACCGACAGTGAGATGCTCCTTGTGACCGGTGAGGTTCATTAAACGCAGCGCTATGATGAGGCCGCAGAGGATGAATGCACATGTCAGAGATACCGTGATGTATATTCGTTTCATATCATTACATCCTCCTCATCTTTTTTTGAATCGCCGTCTTTTTCTTTTTTCATTTCCTCTTCCTGGATCTTTTTATCTTCCTCGGCACGGCGCTTTAAAGCCTCCTGAGCTTCCTGATCGGCTTGATCCACCTCTGCTTTTTTCTGAGCGAAGAGCTCGTCAAGATCGATGACCTTTCTGTCAACCAATCGAAGGAATGCATCCAGGGGCTCGGGGTCGAACTGGGTTCCGCGGCCGCGGCGCATCTCATTCATTACGTATTCTGTATCCATGTGGCGACGGTAAATACGGTTTGAAGTCATGGCATCAAAGGTGTCCGCCACGCTGATGATCCTGGCATAGAGAGGGATCTCATCACCCTTAAGCCCCATGGGGTATCCCTTTCCGTCATATCGTTCGTGATGATACTTTGTACCATCCTCGATGTGCTCAACAAGGGTAAAATCTTTAAGGATCTCTGCTCCGCGGATGGTATGTGATTTCATCTGTGCATACTCATCATCTGTCAGACGGCCGACTTTGTTCAGGACGCCGTCGGGTATGGCTATCTTACCGATGTCGTGGAGCTGGGCAGCTTTACCCAGGTTTGATATTTCTTTTCTGTGCCTTAAGCCTTTGAAACAGTTCATTTCCTCAGCGATCATCATGGAATACTGAGCTACTCTGGTGGAGTGCTGGTGTGTACGCACGTCCTTGGCATCGACTGCATTTGCGATAGCCATAACGGTTTCGTTTGCCATGTTTAATTTGATCTGCTGTTGATGGAGCTGTCTTTGAACTATGAGCCAGGTGAACCAGACCAGGGTCAGGGAGAGAATCAACAGCATATAGAACTTAAAGCCGGGCTGCTCATATATCTCACCTTCTTTTATGATATCAAATTTTCTTTCCTCCAGAACATGCTCTCCGGCGCTGTCAAAGATGGCCAGATGAAACACGTATTTACCGGCGGGGATATTGTTGTATATGATATTGTTCAGGTTATTCTGAGGAATGATGGTCCACTTAGGATCACGACCCTGAAGAAAATATCCTACATTTGGCTCCTGTATGGTGTAATTGAGTATCTCGGGACTTAATTCCACACGGTCCACACCGCGGCCTATGGTGATGGCTCCTGTCCGGGCAATGGGCTGTTGCAGATCGTCCACTTTAACGGAGGCCAGCTGCATACGATAGGAGCGGACATCACTGTTGTATTTGTCCACATCTATGATATATACACCGGTATCGCAGGGCAGGAAGAGCTGTCCGTTTCCGTTGTAATAGTTCCAGGAATTGGCGGTGAGGGAAGTGCCTAGGCCTCTTCTGGCATCAAGAAGCTCCCAGGCCATGTCGCCGCCTGAGACAAGCTCATCTCTTTCCACCACATATATTCCGGCGCTGGACATTACGAACAGAGTGTCCTCATCCTTTATCCAGATGTCGTAATTGTTAAAATACGGGAAGTTTTCCAGTATCCGTATGGTTCCGTCGCTTTCCAGATAGCACAGTCCGTTGCTGGTCACCACAAACACTCCGTCGGACTTGGGATCCTTTACTGTACGAAGAATGACATCACTGCTGAGGCCGTCTTCACGGGTCAGCATCTTAGTGACTTTACCGTCTTTTAAAATAGCGATCCCGTCACCGTCCGTTCCGGCCAGAACAGTTCCGTCCGAAAGTTCGGTAAGAGTCAGGATCATGGAATAAATAGGGCCGCCATCGTTTTTGATGGTATTAGTTATCTTGTGATCTTTTATATAACTGATCCCGCTGTCGCCCGCAGCCAGGATGGTACCGTCCGAAAGCCCCGTTACAACACGGGCACGGTTCCCGAAGCTGCCGTTCTCCGAATTGTATTCCCAGTATTTTCCGCTGGATTCAAATTCCATCAGGCCGCCGCCGTATGTGCAGATCCAGAGGTGATCGGAGGAGTCCACATACATACAGCGGATACGTCTGCCGTCCAATAGCTTTGTAAGTGTATTCGTGATCTGACTCCGGCAGCTTTTGTCTACCACATCAAGGCCTTTGTCGGTGCCGATATAGTATGCGTTTTCCCAATAACAGATAGCATTGACCACACGGCGGTTCATTCCGACAGCTCCATATACATCCTTGAAGGGAGATCTGGCCATGCGAAGAAGCCCCAGTCTGGATGAGGTGAACCAAAGGTTACCCTGGTAGTCATTGAGCATATTGTCGATGGAATTGTTGAAATCATTTGTATTGATGCGGTGGTATCCCTTGGAGTCCATGTAGGAGATACCTGTGTCGGTTGAGATGAACAGGGTGCCGTCATCAAGATAGTTCAGATTGTTTATACTGTTGACTTCCTCGCAGGTCTCCACATTCAAAAGCTTAAAATCTTCACCGCTGATATCGTAGGAGTAAATATGATTGGTGGATGTGCCTGCCATCAGCGTACCGTCGGGTGAAAAGGCGCAGCATTTGAAGGACTCCTGTCCGTCGGGCGTCTTTATGGAGCTTTGAATGCTTCCGTTTTTGATGAGGAAGAGAATTCCGTCCGATCCCACTGTGGCAACATGTCCATGCTCATCTGCGGTTATACTGTCCGCATTGGTGATCTCTTCCAGGGTGCCGGTAGCTTTAAGACCGTTGTTCATGACAAGGATCTGCATGCTGTCCGTCGTTCCGATATAGTAATAACCATCGGTTGCTCTGATGATACTGCGCACAGAGTTTGAAGGAAGACCGGTGGATTCATCAAGTACGTTTACTATTTTTTCGCGGATAGCGATGGAGAGGCCGTTATCGTTTGTTCCTATCCACAGACGCCCCTCTTCGTCCACATAAAGACAGTTTACATTTTTTACGGAATCGTAATTGTCTATCCAGCGGAATTCCTTTCCGTTGTAGCGGTATAAACCAGCGTAGGTTCCGATCCAGAGTACACCGTCATTTGTCTGGGCAATGTCATTGGCTTCGCCGCAGGGAAGGCCGTTATTGCTGCTGTATACGCTTTGGATATAATCATTGTAATCTACGATATCCTTTGGGGAAGTTGTTGCGGCTTCTGACTGCAAAGGCCATGCAAACGCAAGGGAAAGACACAGCAAAAGCGCCGAAGCGGAAGCAGTCGCCCCGTTGATGGTTTTGTTTTTATCTTTGTTGAAACGACGAATGAGAATAACAAGATAAACCGCTGAGATAGTCAGTATCTTGTCCACGAATTCAAGAGCCAGCTGACCTAAAAAGGTGCAGACCACGGGAGGGAAGTTTTTGCCCGAAAGATAATCGATGATCCCGTCGCCCCATTTATTGGATGTATAACCTTCGGTTAGTATGAGGTCAAGAGGTACGGAGACTATGAGAGCTGTGAGCATGGAAAGAGAAGCGGCTTTCATAAAGCCGTAGAATTGATTGAACCATTTCTTTTTTGCGGCATAGCCCACAATAAAACCTATGGCGATACTGGTCAGGGAATAGAAAAAAGACAGGTGATTCACCACACTGTAGGCCAGGTTGCCGGTAAGCCCAACGATAGCTCCGCATATGGGACCGCAGATATATGCGCACAATGCAGTGCCAAAGGAATCCGCCCACATAGGCAGCTGCAATCCTACTGCCAGGAATTTGCCACCGATGTTCAGTCCTACACAGATGGAAGTAAAAAGAATGATTTGCCAGATCTTCCACTTTTTCATAAGTATGATCTCCTCACAAAATCTCTTTAAAACCCGTAAAAAACTGTATGCCTTATGTTGCAGATTATAGCACTTTAAAGTATTACTGTAAACGAAAGCCTGTTAGGAATATTTCTTATGTAAATATATGTATTGTCTTAATCAGTAAAAATCTGTACAATGCTATTTGTCTGTAGGAATGATCTGGAAGATCGTGACTGCAGGAACGACAGATCCCGGATGCTCTTTAGCGTGGAGCGAAAATGCGGATCCATGAGCCCGGGGAAGGATCACGATCATTGACGGAGAATAAAGGGAATTACGGTAATGAAAGAAATTACATATGAGCAGCTGAAGAGCCTTGCAGAAGATACATATGTGCTTATAGATATCAGGGATGAGGGACTGACTGCCTACGGAATGATCCCCGGGGCTATTCATATCTACAATGAGGATCTGGAAAACAGCAGGGAACTGGCGGATATCCCAAAAAATAAAAAGCTTATCTTTTACTGCGAGATAGGGAGAAAGTCACGCGAGATAGACGATACGCTGGAGTACCTTGAGGGAAGGGACTGCTATAGCCTGACCGATGGTTATGTGGGCTATGTCAGCGCCGGAATGTCAACTCCCGAAGATAAAGAGGAAAAGAGAAAAAAGGCTGAGGAGAGTATACAGAAGAAATTCCATAAGCAGCTTTTTTCACCCTTTGCAAAGGCTTGTAAAACTTACAAGCTAATAGAAGAGGGAGACCATATCGCAGTCTGCATCTCCGGGGGAAAGGATTCCATGCTCATGGCGAAGCTCTTCCAGGAGATCAAAAGGCACAGACAGGTTGATTTTGACTTGACCTTTCTAGTGATGGATCCGGGATATAATACCGAGAACAGAAAACTGATAGAGAGCAATGCCGATGCTCTGGGTATTCCCATCACTGTTTTTGAAAGTACTATTTTTGATGCGGTGGATACCATCGAAAAGAATCCCTGTTATCTCTGTGCCCGGATGAGGAGGGGGTACCTGTACAGCAGGGCAAAGGCCCTTGGGTGTAATAAGATAGCGCTGGGGCATCATTACGATGATGTCATTGAGACGATCCTCATGGGGATGATCCACGGTGCACAGATCCAGACCATGATGCCAAAGCTTCACAGCACCAATTTTGAGGGAATGGAGCTCATCAGACCTCTGTACCTTGTCAGGGAGGCGGATATATGCGCCTGGAGAGATTATAACGATCTTCATTTTCTTCAGTGTGCATGTCATTTTACCGACACCTGCACCACCTGCCACGAGGACGGCACCACATCCAGCAAGCGTCTGGAGACCAAGAAACTGATCGCAGAGCTTAAAAAGACCAATCCGTTTATAGAATCAAATATCTTCAGAAGTGTGGAAAATGTTAATCTTGATACTGTCATAGAGTATAAAAAGGACGGTATCAGACACAATTTTATGGATGAATACTGATTTTTATTGTTTTTATGCAATAAAATAGGCTATAATATTCCTAACGCACTTTAGTTTCCGCAAAAGGGGGGATCTGACGGAAAGATAATGAGGTGAGCAGGATGGAAAACAGAGTAGCCACGGAATACAGCGAGTTTTTATATGAAAACCGAAAAAAAGTCAACAGGTACCTCAATACTGTTCTGTGGTTTTTTGTTATCACGGGACCGGCTATAGCTGTGGGGATAAAAGGCGGGATCTTCGGATGGATCACCTATGCCACCTGTATTTGGATTTCCGTTATAGTGATAGTGCTGGCCGGAACACATCTGCTTTTGCTGAAAAAGTTTCCCAAGTCATCTGTGACCGGATATTTTGCTCTGACTGCGCTGGATCTTCTGTTGGTATTCATGTCCTGTTTTCATGTCAAGATTTATCTTACATGGTTTCTTGTTCCACTTTTAAGTTTGCTTTTCTGCGACAGAGTATTCTATATCTATGCCATTTCACTTAATTTCGTATTGATGGGGATCACCACCTGGATCACATCCGGGTACTATGCGTCACTCAGTTCCGCTCACGCAACCCCGGTTTTATATTTTGCCGACATTATGAGCGGGTTCACTATAGAGACCTTGATAATGTTCGCATCCGGAACGATCATCTTACAGCTGACCGTAGGCTATTTCAAAAGATTGTTTTCCCAGCACAATAAAATACATGAACAGAACGAAAGCATGGAGGAAAAGATAAAGCTTCTGGGCTCCATGGCGGAGATCTACGATAATGTGTATCTGATCGACTTTGTGAACAATACGGAGACATCCCTTCGAGACAGTGAGGGAACAAAGTATGATCTTGATCTGAATTCGACGGAGGATCCCCTCTTTATCAGGAGGGTCAGGGATCAGGTCATGCCGGATCAGCTTGACGAATTCGCCAAGTTCACAAATATAAAAACTGTCAGGACCAGACTGGCTCAAAAGAAGATCATCAGTGCGGATTTTATTGATGTGATCTCAGGATGGTTCCGGGCCCAGTATATTACGGTGGAATCCACAACTGACGGAGTTCCCGACGTGGTCATATTCACCACCAGAAATGTTGATGAGGAGAAACGCAGGGAGGAGAACCTGATCAGGATCTCCATGACGGACGAGATGACCAGGCTTTTTAACCGTCGCTGCTTTGACGAGGATCTGAAGGCACTGAGAAATACAGTGCTTACGGAAGATTTTGTTTTGTTCTCAGTGGATGTGAACGGATTAAAGACTGTCAATGATACAAAGGGACATGCGGCAGGAGACGAGCTTATCATAGGTGCTGCGGACTGTCTGGCTCTTTCCGTCGGAAAGAAGGGAAAGATATACAGGACCGGCGGCGATGAATTCATGGCTATAGTTCACACAGAGGACCCTGAGAAGATGCGCTCTCTGATAATGGAGACTGCCGCTGAATGGCGAGGCGTTTTCTCGGATGAGATAACCATGTCCATAGGATATGCCTCTCATAAAGACAGGAGCGGGCTTTCCGTCGACGAGCTTGAGCACATAGCCGATGCCGACATGTACGCCCAAAAAGACAAGTTCTATAAAGAGCGCGGCATCGACCGCCGCACCAATTAATGACCCATGGGGACGGAGTCAGGGGGTCATTTTTGTGACCCATGGGGACGGAGTCAGGGGGTCATTTTCACAATCTACGCGTGCACACAGCAAAGCAATTGCCAAACAGCAATTGCTTTTTTTGGTTTTGTTTTGATTATAGATCATAAGTTCCTATTTCCGGATCATAAGTTCTTATTTCTTTGCATCTCGGATTTCAATCCAGCTTTCAATTCAGCCAATCCAGCACTCTAAACTCATAAAACATAAAATAATATAATATAAATATAAAGAAATTAACGATAAACATAAAATAATTATTGACAAATGTATTTTTTGATATTATACTTTGCTCATCAGCTGAGAAGTAACATTAGGTTTGACTTTGATTTGGTTTTGGTTTTCTGACAGGAGGGTGAGCTCCCGGCGGGGATCGGACAGGAGAGTAAAGATGAGCAAAAAGAGAGATGTGGTAACACTGATCATAGGTTTTGTCGGGATCATGGTCGGAGTTTTGTGTACGAGATTCCTGAATATGGCGATGATGGGGCTGCCGGTTGAAGTGAGGATGTTTACTTTTATCGCGGCTTACTGGGTCATTGCAATAGCACCCGTTATTTTGGCGATCGTAAATAAGGAAAAGCCGGCGGACTTCGGATTTACGAAGGAAAAGATAGGACTGCAGATCCTTATCGGAATCGGACTTGGGCTTTTGATGAGCGCAGTCCTTACCCTTTTTCCACACCTTTTGGGGCTGGGGGAGTATGTAAATAACGGAAAAGGATATACCTATCTGTGGCAGTACGCCTGGGAGTTTATTTATTGCATACTTGGCGTCGGACTTGTTGAGGAGTTCGCCTTCCGCGGATTTATCTACAGAAGATTTAAGAATCTTTTCGGTAAAGATTTCCTCGCCGTGATCTGCAGTTCGGTTTTATTTGGGCTTTTCCATATCTTTGGGGGCAATCTGATACAGATTGTTATTACCGGCCTTATCGGAGCACTGTTTTGCTTCTTTAAGCTTAAGATCAGGAATTGTTCTACGCTTTCTCTTATAATCGCGCATGGCGTGTATGATGCGATGATCACAGTCTGGGCAGGTGTATTTCTTGGGTAGGAATTAAAAGAATACAAAAGAGAGCAGGATAAAACAAAGCGGGTTAAAAGAGAGTGGGGTTTGGACGAAAAAAAGGATTTTGGTAGACATAAGTGAGTATAAGCGCTTTTATGTAAACATATATCAAGTGTTATTGAAAAGGAGAAAAAATGAGTCAGGAAAACATTAAGCTGGAAAGAATTAAAAAGAGCAGTCATGTGGGGAGGATCGTTACCAGGATCGTATTTATGATCTGTGTTGTTTCTTCTATTATCCTTCTTGTCACATCTATAGTTATGATCGCCAACAGGGTCAGCATGAACGAGCAGATCAAAGCAGCATATGAAGGTGTCGATGACGTCGATGTCAGTAAAGAGGTGGGGCCTGTAAGAGTTCATTTATTCAGAATCTCCAAAGGTTCATTTGATATAACAAAGTATCAAAAAATAGAATCATCAATTCCGGCGCTTGAAAAGGCAATGAATGAAACTCCCTACAGCCTTTCATTGGCATTCACTCTTCTGATAAGTGGCTTTAATGTAATACTTCTTGCAGTTGCGATGTATCAGCTTTATTCCGTATTTGATATAATCGGTAAAGAGAACAGCCCCTTTACGTCGAGAGTACTTAAGAAGCTCCTTTTTGCACTTATAGTGATCGACATTATTATCGCATTTACGGCGGGACTTGGAACTGCAGCCATCGCAGCCATTGTTACATGGGCTCTGTATACCATTATGGACTACGGAAGACTGCTTCAGATTCAGTCCGATGAGACTCTCTAAGGGGGTGACTTTATGGGAAAGATCATTCTCAGACTTGACCGCGTCATGGCGGATCGGAAAATCTCTTTAAAGGAGCTTTCGGAGAAGGTGGGAGTCAGCAATGTCAACCTTTCAAAGATGAAGACCGGCAAGATCAGTGCGATACGCTTCTCAACCCTCGAGGCTATCTGCGAGGAGCTCTCCTGCCAGCCCGGCGACATCCTTGAGTACGACCCCACCCAGGAAGGTACCCCGGATTGACCCCCGGGGACGGAGACAGGGGGCCATTATTATGACCCACGGGGACGGAGATAAGGGGTCATTATTTGAATGACACAGGGATGAAAGAATGAAGAATACGTATAAGACTAAAGCGCGTGAAGTGATAGTGGCTTATTTAAAAGAGCATATAGAGCAGAGATTTACTGCAAGGGAGATTTTTGAGGCAGTCAGTAAAGAAGATACCGGTGTTAACCGGACTACCATTTATCGGAACCTGGACCGACTGTGCGAAACGGGAGAGCTTTTGAGGTTTAAGGAGCCTAACCGGGAAGCATGGTATTATCAGTATTCAGAGGATCATGAACACTGCGACAAGCATATGCATGCCCAGTGCAGCGAGTGCGGTAAGGTATTTCATCTTGAAAAACCCTTCATGGATTCGTTTGAAGAAGGGATGCTTCGGGAGTACGGAATTGATATTGATCCTGCAAAAACGATAATAATCGGGAAATGCAGTAAATGCAGGCGAATGAAAAAGAAATAATTTGCAACAAATTTGCAAATTTGATTGACAAGATTGCAACCGGTGCTATAATATGCAACTGTGTTGCAATTTTTGTGTTTTAATCGGAGGAATATATAATGTCTGCAAAAGAAGTGCCTATTGTGATAATCACAGGATATCTCGGATCGGGAAAAACAACTCTTATGCAAAATATATTAAAGCAGGAGAAGCGTAAGATCGCGTTGATCGTCAATGACATGGGGAGTATCAATATTGATGCGTCTATTCTCAATAAAACCGGGAACCGGGTTACACAGATTGAGATGGTTGAGATGCAAAACGGATGCATCTGTTGCACATTAAGGGATGAGTTTATGGCTGAAATCGAGAGGTTGTCGGCCGATAAAAGCATTGAAGCGATTTTTGTGGAAGCTTCCGGAATCAGTGAGCCTTCATCTATAGCAGGAGCATTTTTAAACTATGAGGAAATGGCGGAAAATACCAGAGTATATTTGAAAACTGTGGTTTCTGTTGTTGATGTGGACAGGATATACCGTGAGTTTCTTCATAATCTTACATCGGATGAGGATGCCGAAGACGGTGATGTGATAAATCTGATCATGGACCAGATTGAGTTTTGCAATCTTATGATCCTTAACAAAACAGATCTTTTGACAAAATATCAGATCGAGGAGGTCAGATCCGGATTAAGGGGACTCCAGCAAGAAGCTGAGATGATCGAGTGTGTAAACGGAGAGGTTGACCTGGAGACTATCCTTGACCGAGAGGATTTTGATTTTGATGAGGTGGAGGCTTACAGCGCAGTTCAAAGGGCCCTTAACAATTGCGAGCATGATGATGAAAAGGCCTGCGTGGATGAATACGGAATTTCCTCTTTTGTTTTTGAAGAGAAGAAACCTTTTAACAGAGAGGCGTTCAATAAACTCATAGAGGATTATCCGGAAGTTTTGATACGGACCAAAGGTTATATCTGGTTTTCCGATGACTGGAAGCATGTCCAGCTTTTTGAACAGGCGGGGAGAAACGCTTCAATAACTGAACTTTCGGAATGGGTTTCGGCCTGGCCGAAGGAGGAACTTGACAAGGTAGTGGCCGATTTCCCGGATATCAAGGATGACTGGGACGAGATCTACGGAGACAGATGCAATCAGGTTGTATTTATCGGAAAGGGATACGAAAAGGCGGATATTGTAAAGCTTTTGTACGATTGCATAGAAGAGGCGGGCTGATATGGTCAAAAAATGACACAGCAAATAACCGATCAAAACAACAAAAACAGATCAACTGAATTATTTAGCCCCACGCATCAGATACGTTTTTACAATCCGGTGCCTGGGGCTTATAATATATTTATGACCCATGGGGACGGAGTCAAGGGGTCATTGTCAGAATATTCAGAAAATGGACCAATGTCTCCGTCCCCGGGGGTCAACTGGGGCGAAGGGTATGGAAGGGGCATATATGAAAAAAACGGTTATTGATGATAGGTGGACATATAGAAGGGGGCTTTTGGACTCCGTGGGAATTCTGGACAAAGATCCGGGAGTAGAGGTAAATCTTCCTCATGATGGGATGATAGATACCCCCGTTACAAAGGATGCTGCGGCGGGTTCGGACTCAGGATATTTTACAGGCGGAGAGACAAATTATACAAAGTTTTTGTCGATTCCAAGGGAATGGGAAAATGACAGCGTGATCCTTTCGTTTGACGGCGCGATGATGAATGCTTTCGTTGATGTAAACGGAAGCCGCGTCGGGGGATGCCATTACGGTTACGCACCCTTTGCGGTTGACATAACTAATTACGTGACATTCGGTGAAGAAAACAGGATCACGGTAAACTTAAATACTTCCATGCAGCCTGCCTCACGCTGGTATACGGGTTCGGGATTGTACAGAAGCGTCTGCCTGATGCATGGGCCGAAGGTTCATACAGTACCTGATGGGATTTATTTATGCACCGGGGAGATAACCGATGGTTATGCTTTTCTTACAGGTGATATAGAGGTTAAAAATGATACCACCCTTAATCACATGGCGGAGGTCACGGTATCTTTATATGAGGATGGGGGAAGAGAGAACTTTGAAAAAGCAGACTGCAATGTCGAGCCGGCAGCTACCACAAAGCAGGTTCTCCAGGTCGGGGGATGCAAAACGGCCATTGCAAAGGTTGTTTTGAACGTAAAGAATCCCAAACTCTGGGATGTTGATGACCCCAATCTGTACCGGGTAAAAGTGTCGGTGAAGGATCTGGGAGTTTTCAGGACTCATCTTATCAGAAGCGAGGGAGAATGCACAGTTGATGAAGATTCTGTTCTTTTTGGAATCCGTACCATCACAGCCGACTCCATTCGCGGACTTCAGATAAATAAAAAGACCGTAAAGTTAAAGGGTGGATGCGTGCATCATGATAACGGCCTTCTCGGAGCAGTTTCCTTATACGAAACAGAGGCGAGAAAGGTCAGAAAACTTAAGGAAGTTGGATTTAATGCGATCCGCACTGCTCACAACCCGCCATCTGCTGCATTGGTAGAGGCCTGCGACAGAGAGGGGATGTATATTTTTGACGAGGCTTTTGACGCCTGGGGCATCGGAAAGCGCGGAGGGGATTATCATCAGTTCTTTGACAGCGATTGGGAAAAGGATCTTACTGCCTTTGTGAAAAGAGATAGGATGCATCCCTCGGTTATTATGTGGTCAACGGGAAACGAGATCCCAGAAAGAGGCGGTGTCGGTGACGGCTACATGCTGGCGGATAAGCTTGCACGGAAGGTAAAGGAACTTGACCCTTCAAGACCTGTGAGCAACGGTATCTGTTCTCTCTGGGCCGGACTGGACGATCATTTGGCAAAGGGACAGAGCGGAAACCAGAATGCAGCCGATGAACATGTGGCGGATTTCTGGGAAAAGAATACCGAAGCCTTTGTGAACTCGCTGGATGTTGTCGGATACAATTATATGGAAGATCTCTACGAGAGAGATCATGAGTTGTATCCCGAGAGGGTGATCCTCGGAAGCGAAAACTTCCCCAGAGAAGTGGGCTTCCGCTGGCCTGAGGTTTTAAAGAGAGATTATTGCATCGGTGAATTTACATGGACTGCATGGGACTATATCGGCGAAGCCGGAATCGGAAAGTCTGCTTATCATCATACAGGAGATCCCGAAGCGCCAAAAGATCATTGGGAACTTATGCCCTGGAAGGCTACCCATTTTCCCTGGAGACTCGCAAATGATGCGGACTTTGATATTAATGGAAACGTAAGAGCACAGGGAGAGTATAGAAGCATTGTTTTCGGAAACGGAAAGACTCGTATTTTCACAATGCATCCGGATGCTTTTGATAAAAATGAAGTGACTTCCATGTGGGGATTCCCCGATTTCAGAAGGAGCTGGAGCTATAAGGGATATGAAAAAAAGAACATTGAGATTGTTGTGGTTTCCGGAGCTGAGGAGGTGGAAGTACTTGTAAACGGTAAGAGCATCGGAAGAAAGCCGGTGCTCTTTGAAAGAGAGAATCAGTTTGATTATAAGGGAAAAAGAATGCCCATGCCTTTCTGCGCAAGATTTGAGACTGTTTACGAGCCGGGTAAAGTCGAGGCGATAAGCTACAGCAGCGGAAAGGAAGTATCCCGAGATGAACTGATAACCATTGGTGATATTGCCGGGATCAGACCGGTGCCTGAAAAGACTGAAATGAAGGCAGACGGGCATGATGTTATCTATGTCGGTATTGAGGCGGTTGATTCTAAGGGCTGTCCTGTTCCGGACGCTGAGATAGAACTGGAGGCAAGTGTTGAGGCTTCCGGAGAAAAGCCGGGTGAAACCGCGTATCTGGCAGGCTTTGGCTCCGGCAATCCAATCACGGATGAGAATTATAAAGAGGGTAAAACAAGGACCTACAGGGGACGTGCTATGGCTGTCATCAGAGCTGGCTATAAGCCCGGGATGATCACCCTTTCCGTGAAATCACCGGTATTAGACATAAGTGAATCCGTCGAAATCCGGTGCCACTGATCATGACCCACGGGGACGGAGACAAGGGGTCATTAATAAGGAGATCTGTTTTGGATAAGAAAAGGCTTAATGTCAAGTTGGTAAAGATGAGCTATGAGTATAAAGAAAAACTCATTGATATGCTTGAGGAATGGAAGGCTGATATTGAATTAAATAATACAAACCATTCGCCATGGGCTATTTTTAAAAATGACTATCATGATTTTGACAGATATCTTGAGGAACTTGAGATAAGGGAGGAGAAGGATGGATTGGTACCGGATTCCACTTTCTTTTGCTTGGATACTGATCGCGACAGATTGGTCGGGGCAGTAAATATACGCCATTATCTGAATGGAAATAACTATCTTACAGGCGGGCATATCGGGGAAGGAATAAGGCCATCCGAAAGGCGTAAAGGGTACGCAACGGCGATGATAGCTCTTGCACTGGAAGAGTGCAGAAAACTGGGACTTAATAAGGTTTTAATGGTCTGCGATGCAAACAATATCGGAAGCGAAAAATCTATAATCAATAATGGAGGCGTTTTTGAATCTGAGATTACACAAGATGGCAGCAGAGAAAAGCGCTTCTGGATCACAATAAACGAGGAAATGGTGGAAACCGAAAGACTTGTTCTAAGGCGGCTGATGCCCAGCGATTATAAGGCTATGGCTGCTTGGGATATGGACGAGAGAGTTTATAAATATCTTATGGGATCGGCGTGTAAAACTCCGGAGGATCCACTTGTTTGGCTGCCAAAAAAAGATCCTAATTCCCGGGTTAATATTCTGATGCTCGTTACGGAAAAAAGTGACGGCCATGCGATAGGAATATATGCTTTAAATCATGATAAATCCAGGGACGTCTGGACTCTTTCGTATGTCAATAGATTCGAAGACTGGGGAAAAGGATATACGACGGAAGGCATGAAAGCGTTGATCGATCACGCGATCAAAGTGTATGGAGCTCGCAATTTTGAAGGCGAATGCGCAAAGGTAAATACCGGAAGCGCCGCTGTAATGAAAAAACTTGGTATGGTTTATGATCATGATTCATTGTACAGCAAAAGTGATGGGAGCGAGACCTTCGAGTCTGAGGTCTATATCTTAAAAAAATAACTAGTTATGACCCATGGGGACGGAGTCAGTGGGCCATTTTCAGAATATTCAGACAATGAACCACTGACTCCGTCCCCATGGGTCATTAACAGATTAAATAGACAACAAGATGAAAAAACCGGACAGTAAGATCATAAAGGAAACAATCAGTATAGCGTGGCCTGCGGTTGTAGAGTCTTTTTTTACAGCGTTTGTGGGACTTGTGGATTCGTATATGGTGAGCAGCTTGGGGAGTGATGCCGTAGCAGCTGTGGGACTGACGACACAACCCAAATTTATGGGGCTTTCCATGTTCTTTGCCATAAATGTTTCATTATCCGCTCTTGTAGCCAGGAGAAAGGGTGAAGACCGAAAGGAAGATGCAAACAAGATCCTTGTGTCGGGACTATTGTTTATATTGCTTGCCGCGGTTATTATCGGTACGGTTTTGGTACTGAGCGCGGATCCCATTATCAAGTTCTGTGGCTCAGATACGGACACGCATTCTCAGGCGGTTTCATATTTCAAGATAGTTATGGGAGGCATGATCTTCAATTGCATTCAGATGGGAGTGAATTCTGCTCAAAGGGGTGCAGGAAACACGAAGATCACCATGCGGACCAACCTGGCATCCAATATTATAAATGTAATCTTTAATTTTCTTCTCATCGGGGGAAGGCTTGGATTTCCGGCGCTCGGTGTTCGCGGAGCAGCGTTGGCGACAGTTCTTGGAACGGTTGTGGCCAGCGTAATGAGCATTCTTTCGCTATTTAAAAAGGATTGTTTTGTCAGTATTCCGTATATAGTAAAAAACAAGATAAGACCGGGTCTGGGGGCATTTATGTCTCTTGTAAAAGTCGGTTATTCGGTTTTCTTTGAGCAGATATTGATGAGAGTAGGCTTTATGGCCACATCGATAATGGCAGCCAAAATGGGAACGGATTCTATGGCAGCTCATCAGGTGGGAATGAACATAATGGGTCTTTCATTTTCTTTTGGTGACGGACTTCAAGCTACGGCTGTGGCCCTCATTGGACGAAGCCTTGGAGAAAAAAATGAAGCTTTGGCCAAAGAATATGGGCGTACCTGCAGGATAATAGGATTGATAATTTCGCTGGTTTTGGCAGCCTTGTACTTCTTTGGCGGGCGTGCGCTTATGTCTGCGTTTTTCAAAGAGAAGGAAATAGTAAAGATAGGCGTAGATATAACCAGGATCATTATGGTGGTTGTGATTTTCCAGGTATCTCAGGTCGTATATATGGGGTGCCTTAGGGGCGCCGGAGACACAGGCTTTACAGCCATGGCATCCATCATAAGTGTGACGGTTATCAGAACTGCTTTTTCATATATATGTGGATATGCACTGGGTCTTGGGATTAACGGAGTCTGGATGGGGATCCTGGCAGATCAGGTATCACGGTTT
>CACXGM010000146.1 GCA_902767075.1 uncultured Lachnospiraceae bacterium | reverse complement strand
TGGGCAGGTACCTGGTATCAGACTCTTACCGATAACCTTATCAAGAACGAAGTTGATTCTGAGCTTGTAGAGCTTGCTCCCATCAAGGAGATCAAGGATACCTGGGGCGGATACCTCAACAGAGAAGCTCCCGTATTTGTAATTCTTGATGACGGCGACGGAAATGACGCTCGTGAGAACGCAATCTTCAAGGCATTTATCGAGACCATGCTCGATGGCGGTACTGTTCAGACTCTTTGGACCTACGGTGCAGAGGATGTTCACTGGTCAACCAAGGCAGAAGAGTTCGTAACCAATGCAGGTACTGATAAGGAAAAGAGCTACTCCTACGAGGAGGGTGAGTTCCACCTTAAGCAGTCCCCCAATGATGAGAATACTGTATGGAAGAAGAACCTCATCGACTCTGCTCTTGTTATCGCTCACCTTAATGACGATACTCCTGCAGCAGCAGCTAAGGGAACCGACCTTGCTACCATCGGTAACCAGTTCTTCACTGCAAACTGCGTAGATGCTCCTGCCGGTGCTTCTTGTCAGACTCTTACCGACTATGCTGCAGATATCGCAGATGCAAAGAATGAAGTTATCGCAAATGTTGTTACAAAGAACGGTGATGTTGACGCAGCTATTGACGGATATGTAGCAAAGGTTGGCGCTATCATCGATCAGGCACTTTCAGAGCTCAATGCTCAGTAATTAATTTAATTGCAAATAGTTTCATAAATAGTGTAAAATGTTTTTAGAAGCTGCCCTGTCGCTTTCAAGTTGGCAGGGCAGTTTTTTCAGATTTTTAAAAGTTTCAGATCTTTTAGTTTTCAGACTTCAGAAAGGAATTGGATGGTATGAGCAAACAAAATAAAGGCTTTACATCCACCGGAGCCGCTATCAGGAAAAAACCTCTTGGCCTTCGGATATGGCAGAACAGAGGATTCTATCTGATGTTCCTGCCGGTTTTCTTATTCGTTCTCATAATGTATTATTGGCCGATGCTCGGTATTCGCTTTTCGTTCTTTGAATACAGGGCAGCCGGAAGAGGAGCTATGACCTGGGTGGGCCTTCAGCATTTTGAGACCATGTTCCTTAATCCCATAAAAGCTCCCGCATTCTGGACTTCTTTCAGAAATACGCTGGTACTGAGCGTGGTCAAGCTTCTTATCACCACATTTGCATCAGTAATAGTATCCATCTTTTTAAACGAGATGAGAAACATTCATGCAAAGAAAGCTCTTCAGACCATCATCTACCTGCCCCACTTCATGTCATGGGCGGTAGTTGCATCTATCTTTTCACTGTTTCTTTCTCCTTCAGGTACAGGTCTTGTAAACGGTGTGCTCCAGTCCATGGGTGTGTTAAAAAACGGAGAGTATATCTACTTCATGGCAACTCCCTCATGGTGGCGGCCTATTTACTACCTGATCAATATCTGGAAGGAAACAGGTTGGGGAACCATTATATTCCTGGCTACTTTATCCGGTATCAACCCTGAACTATATGAGGCGGCGGATATCGACGGAGCTAGCAGAGGGCAGAAAATATGGTATGTTACGGTTCCCGCTCTTGCAAATACGATAATAACGGTTCTGATCCTTAATCTTGCCAAGGTAATGAACCTTTTCGAGTCGGTATTCGTTCTTTACAATACCGCAGTATATGATGTATCAGATGTTATATCCACTTACATCTATCGTCAGACCTTCGCAACCATGAACCCCGATTACGGTTTCTCCACCGCTGTCGGACTGTTTAAATCCCTTGTCGGATGCGTGCTGGTTCTCGTATGTAACTGGGCAAGCAAGAAGACTCGCGGACGCGGAATTATTTAGAAAGGAGGATGCGAAAATGGCAAAAGAAAAAATCGTAGTACCTCCTAAAAAGAAAAAGGTAAGTGCATTTGATATCATCAACTATGTTATATTTGTGATAATCGGTTTGATGATCATCATCCCCATGTGGAAGGTGCTGGTGGATTCACTGAACAGATACGGTGTTTATCAGTTCAGACTCTGGCCTCATGATCCTACATTTGAGGGATTCCTCACTATCATCAAGACCACGAGACTTATCAGACCTTTTATCATTTCAGTAGTGACCACAGTTCTGGGAACATTTTTGGGACTCCTTCTTTCCACTTTGGGAGGATATGTTCTTATCCAGTTTGATATGCCCGGAAGAAACATCTTTGCATACTTCCTGCTGTTCACCATGATATTCAGCGGCGGTATGATCCCCGAGTACTTGGTCATGAAACAGCTGGGTCTGGTAGGAACTTGGTGGATACTGGTCATCAAACACGGTATTAATGTTTATAACCTGGTACTGATGAGAAACTTCTTTGAAGGTGTACCTGCTTCGCTGTACGAAGCGGCGCGTATTGACGGATGCTCACCGATGGGTATTTTCTTCCGTATCGTGCTTCCGCTTTCAAAAGCAGCACTTGCATCCATCGGACTTATGTTTGCGGTAACCATCTGGAACGATTACTCAACCGTTCAGATCTATATCACAAACCCTGATAATGTTAACTTCCAGTATAAACTACGGACAATGATCATGGACGGCGATACGCCCACCACATCATATAATGTCTCACAGACGACTCTGTTCAATGCGGGCATTATCGCGGCTATCTTACCCTTCATGCTCCTGTATCCTTTCCTTCAGAAGTATTTCGTTAAGGGTGTTAATATCGGTGCCGTAAAAGAGTGATCTTTATTGATAAAAAAAGAACCCGGTTCACTTACTGCGAACCGGGTTTTGTATTCAGATCATCGGACCCCATAGTGAGGATGAGCTTTCCGTCCTTGTCGAAATAGTCGACGCTCAGCTTGGCATCCGGAGTACCGTTAAAGGCGTTGTACAACAGGAAATATGTCTTGAACTGTATCATGGACATTGAGTTTTTATAATCAATGTTTTTTGTATTCAAAGTGACCTTGATATAAGTGAGATCATCATTTGGCTCTATTGAAGTGATTCTTTTGTAATCAGCGGAGCCGATCATACCGTTTAAGGTTTTGATTATACCGGACCTAAGATTGTCCAGCATTTCTTTGTGCTGATCCTTGGTGATGGTGTAGGTGACGCTGCCGTCTTCGTTCAGGACGATGGATTCATAACCAAGCTGGGAGGCGGTTTCGTTCAGACTTTCCTGAGTGGCATCTGCAGCGTAGGCGCCGGGCACTGTCAGGGCAATCCGGGATTCATCAAGCTCGGTCAGCTTTGAACAGCTGATATCCACAAAGTCGGGAACAGGTTCGGCCAACCCGCCGTTTTCGATTTTTTCGTTCAGTATTACATATACAATGAGTGTTATGCCCAGCAAGACGGCAAAGAAGATAAGTTTTTTCGTAGGTGAATATGGGGGCTTAAATGGATTTGTCATATTTGAGTCCTTTATAGTTTATTCGGGGATAAAAAACAGTGATCAGAATCTGTATCTGACCATTTGACCCTTGTATCATAATAGCACAAGAAAGGAAAAGTTTGTAGCATGAGTCGTGGAGACGGAGGCGGTTTTTTATCAATAGACGGACCCTTCATGAGAGTGATGGAGCTGGTCATTAATATGCTCCTCTTAAACCTGCTGGTGATATTGTGCTCGATTCCCATCGTCACAGCCGGGGCTGCCTTTACGGCTATGAGCCATCAGCTTTTCAAGATGAGCAAGAATGAAGACGGGTATGTGGTGAGAGAGTTCTTTAAGGATTTTGCCTCTAACTTCAAGGTTGCAACACCAACCTGGCTGATAATGCTTGCAGTCGGAGCTTTCCTGGGATTTGACCTTTATATTTTTTCGGAGGGAGTCAGCTTTCCTGCGGCTTTTAAGTGGGCGATCATAGCCATCGCCGTGATTTATCTGTTCGGACTTGTATATATTTTTCCTGTTTTGGCCAGATACGAGACAACACCCATCAGGGCCATCAAGACTGCATATGCAATGTCCGTCTATGGATTTTTTAAGACGATCCTTATGGTTGCGCTTACGGCTGCACCTTGGATAGCAGCAATGTATATTCCCAATTTTATATTGGTGAACTTATTTTTCGGGATAACTCTTCCCGCATATATAAGTGTTTTTCTTTACAGGAAAACATTTAAAGTGTTTGAGAAAAAGCAGAGAGAGGCTCTGGGACTTCCGGATGAAGATTCTGAAGAGACTGATGAGTCCGGTGAGACGTAAAGACTATTCCGGTGTAGATGATTACAAATAATACGTGCATGATCGGAGGCTAAAAATGTCATCTAAAACAACTAACGCAGGGGCGGAGAAAAAAGGAAACAGAAGTGTTATAGCAGCTCTTCTTATAGTGCTGCTTGCATTTATAATCATAGTTGCTACAGTATCAAATCTGAGGAATGTATTTTCCATCAGATCCATCAGCAACAGACTTAATGAGGTTACCGGAGTATCTGTGAACAATATAGTTCTGATAAAGGATACTGAAAGTTCCATAGAATCGGTTCAGAAGAATTTCTATGCTTATATTTCAGAGGGCGCTTCGGCAGATACAAAGGAACTTGCAAAGACGGAACTGGAGGATGAAAAGGGTAAGATCGATTCTTACCTTGCCCGGATGGAAAACCTTGGCTGGACTGAACAGGTTGCGGTCCTCAAGGAGAATCTTGCCGTCGTATATGAATCCATCGATACGGTAATGAGTTACGCAGATAAGGAAGAGCTTGTAAACAATGCTACTGTTGTTATGATCGCCAGAAATCAGAATCTTAACAGCATTAAATTCAGCGTGGCAACCATGGAAGAAAGTCTGTCAGAGCTTTCTTTGCTATGTGAAGAAGACCTTAATGCCTCTATTAAGGTGGCGGATTCTCAAGCATTGACGGCCAGAAATATCGGATCCATCACCGTACTTATAACTCTTATTGCAGGTATCGCAGGAATTCTCTTTGCAATCTTCAGGATAGCACTTCCCATGAACATGGTATCGAAAGAGATCCGTACCATAGTGAATAATATCGAAAGCGGGAATGCCGATCTGTCGGAGAGAGTAAAGTATTCAAGAAACGACGAGATCGGTGGTATGGTAGTGGGCTTCAATGCTTTTGTTGAAGTACTCAGCGGACTTATAGAGAAGATCAAGAACGGTGCGGAAAAAATACAGAAGGCAGCCGAGATAGTTGAGGGCGGTGTCAGAAATACAGGAGACAAGATTTCCGACACTTCAGCAACTATGGAAGAACTTTCAGCCAGCATGGGTTCTGCTAAAGATGCGGTTGAGAGGATCAAGGACAGTCTCTCACAGATCGCAGATCAGATAACTGCTATGGGTGAGAAGACGAACGAGGGTCTCAATTTCTCTGACGGTATCAGAAAACGTGCCGACGATATGAGGGATAAAGCTATGGAAAGCAGCAAGGGAGCGGACCATGTAGCTCGGACCATATCAGAAAAGCTGGAGAATGCCATCGGACAGAGTAAACAGGTTTCCAGAATAAATGAGCTTACCAACGATATTCTTTCCATCGCAAATCAGACCAATCTGCTGGCACTCAATGCTTCAATAGAAGCTGCAAGAGCCGGGGAAGCAGGAAAGGGTTTTGCTGTTGTTGCGGAAGAAATAAGACAGCTTGCGGATAAGAGTAAACAGACTGCCGGAGGTATTCAGGAAATAAGTGCTGCTGTTACTACATCCGTAGAGGAACTTGCAGATAATGCGGGTGAGATGCTGGATTTTGTAAATAAGGACGTAATGGAAGCATATAAGAACATGGTAGATACAGGCGTTACCTATCATGAAGATGCAGAACAGATGAGAAAGATGATGTCGAAACTCCAGAATTCCACCGAGGAACTTTCACGTGCTGCGGATGAAATCAATGAGGCTGCTGCTGCTGTGTTTACGGCAGTTTCGGAAAGCTCCCTCGGAATAGACAATGCGGCGGATTATACTGTCGACATCAGTTCTCATATGGGCGATATCAACAACAGTGTTGACGAAAACATGAACGTTGCAGATTCACTTCAGAAAGAAGTTGCGGGATTTGTTTGCGGGTGATAAATGATCATTGGCATAAAAAACCTTGAAGATGACCGCTATATTCGCTAAAGTCGGTTTCTTCGATCTTTTTCATAAAAACGGTGATATCTTTATCGTCAAAATAAATTTCAAAATGAACAGAGCCTACGCGTTCACCTATTACGCGAAGGCGTATATAGAGGGTATTCTCGGCTATGTAGGTGCCGCTATTTATAATGCGGTCACCGTAGAGCGGCAGAGTACCCTCTTTATTTTCGTTAAAGCCAAAGGGAATATCACCCGTCGATCCGTTTTCAAAATGTAGTTTAAGATAACCGTCGGTTAGTGAATGCATTATAGTAAGCTTTTCAATTCCGGATGGATTCTTTTCAATCTGATATGTTGCTTCTAAGGGAGCCGAGGGAAGAACAGAGCCCTTGAACTCGGTGAGAACCGTTCCAATTTTTGCGTCTTTCTCAAATTCGCGCAGCATATTGATCCCGGTATTTCCGTCGGGGGTGGGAATACCTTTAAGTCTTTCGGTAACTCTGATTATCTCTTCATAGAAGGCATCATAGATTATCTGGTTTGCACCTGCATACCCTTGGGTATCGGCGGTGGTGACCAGGATCATTTCGGTGGCGGGATCGACGATAACAAGCTGACCGCCCAAACCGTACAGAACATAGCCGTCCCTTTCGGAACGCCAGATGAAATATCCGTAACCGCAACTCTCCGACGGAAGAGGCGCGGCAACACAGTTTGGAGTAAGGCACGAGGTGGCTTCTTTGATGAACTCTTTTGAAATAAGCTGATGGCCCTCAATATTTCCATCGTTTAACAGGAGTATACCAAGCTTTAGTATATCTTCGGTGGTGGCTACGAGACCGCTGCCTCCATGGGATACACCCTGACCGCCGGGAATAAGATATGACTCATTGGATAATTCCAGTTCTTTAAAGGAAGAGCGTACGAAATCCCAGAGCTTTTGCCCCGTGATCTTTTCCACCAGTGCACCCAGAACCAAAGCGCTGCCGGTATCGTAGTGAAAGACTGTGCCTCCTTTATGGGTGGGCTTTGTGGTAAAAAATGAGCCAACCCAATCGGATGACAGATCAAATTTATTATAAGTGGTTGATGCGTGACAGGTTCGCATCATCAGCATATTTCGTATCGTCAACTCAGTTATATACGGATCGGGATCTTCGGGAAGTTTTTCCGGGAAATAGTCGGCTATCTTATCGTCAAGCGAGATGAGTTTTTTGTCATACAAGATGCCAAGCGCCAGAGCCACAACAGTCTTGGCAATGGAGAACATGCGGTGAAGGTCATCCTTTTTAAAGGGAGAAAAATAGACCTCACTGATCACACGGTTTTTGGCATACAGGATAGCGCTGTGAAGAGAGAGGGATTTACCTGAAATCCTTTTATGAAAATTTATGATCACCTCAGAAGGGATGTTTACTGATTCCGGAGTTGCATATTCAAGCTTCATGATGGATCCCCTTTTGCGAAAAATGTATTTTTATTAAAATATAATAGCATAAATCGTGAATATTTTGATGGTATTATTTATATGAGTATGGTAAGATAAAAATATAAAAATGTAAACGGTTACATCGTGAGTAAACCGAGGCTTTTGACAATATTTGAAATTCAATTAATGAGGTAGATAAAATGGCTGATATTTATTGGATCGGTGACTCCACTGTCCAGTTTAATTCCATACTCACATATCCTCAGACCGGAATGGGACAGGTGCTTAATCTTTATCTTGATCCGTCAGTAAGGGTATACAATCACGCAAAGAACGGCAGATCCACCAAGAGCTTTATGGAGCAGGGCAGATTTGAGCCTGTTAAAGCAAGTATTAAAGAGGGAGATTTCCTGTTCATATCCTTTGCACACAATGATGAAAAGGAGACGGACCCCGAAAGATTCACCACCCCCTTCGGAACTTATAAGGAGTTTTTGAGAGTATACATAAATACCGCAAGGGAGAAAAAGGCTTATCCCGTACTTATCACACCCATCGAGAGAAGATGCTTTGAAGAGGATGGAAAGCTTGGCCCGGGAAAGCATGGAGAGTATGTCCGTGCATTAAGAGAGGTGGCAGAGGAGTTAAACGTTCCGGTAATTGATCTGTATACAAAGAGCAGGGAATTATTAAATAAACTGGGTCCTGTGGAGGCAGCAAAACTACATCTTGTTGTTCCCGCAGGGATGTATCCACATTTCCCCGAGGGCAAAAATGATCTGACACATCTGTGCTATGAAGGCGCAGTCACCTATTGCGGTATCATCGCAGAGGGACTGAGGGCTCTTGGAGGCATTTACGAAAGCCTCTTGATCGATCCTGAAAAGGAGACCTGATGAAAAAAGTTAGCAGGGAAGAAATCTTAAACGGCAATCTGATAAAAACACTTCTGATACTTTCAGTACCTGTTATTATTAATTCTTTTATTCAAACGATGTATAATCTAACTGATACGTACTGGCTCGGAAAGCTGGGAACGGATCAGTTGGCTGCGATCAACCTCGTTACACCTATGCAGAACCTGATCATAAATCTGGGGTCCGGCATCACGGTGGCAGGTTCGGTTCTGATATCGCAGTATCTGGGAGCAAAAGAAGACAAAGGTGCCAGATCAATGGCAAATCAGATATTCGCTTGCGCTGTCATGTTCTCACTTGTTTTTATGACAGTATGTTCATTGGCTTCACCTCTGATTGTCCGGTGGCTGGGAGCGGATCCTTCTGAGGACCTGTACAGGTATGCAAAGACCTATCTGCAGCTGGTTATGCTGGATATGCCTTTTTTGTTCACCATAAATATGTATACGTCCATCCATCAGGCGGAAGGGGATACTCTATCACCCATGCTCCTGAATCTTTTGGGCATAGCGATCAATCTGGTGGCAGATCCGCTCCTTATGGTGCATTTCAGATTCGGAGCCGCAGGTGCCGCAATTGCTACGGTTATTGCAAAGGCTGTTCCGGCAGTGGTGGCATTTATCAGATTACATGACAGAAAACATATAGTTTATCTGGATCTCAGAAAACTCAGATTCGAGAAAGAAAAACTAAAACAGATAGTAACCGTTGGTGTGCCCAGTGCCATCGGCGGAAGTGTTCAGCAGCTGGGATTTTTGATCCTGTCAAAGAGCGTATTTATATACGGAAAGGATGCTATGGCAGCCTATGGAATAGGCAATAAGGTCAATGGCATCATTTCTCTTCCCTCAACGGGAATAGGCTCCGCTATAGCTATTGTGGTGGGACAGAACTACGGCGCGGGACAGATGCAAAGAGCACAGAAAGCCTTTAGATTTGCATGTACCATCATTGTGGGATTCCTGGCTGTTGGCGGATTCATATTGTCAAGACCCGCCATATCAGGCTCCATCGTCAGGATTTTTTCCGAGGATGAAACGGTCATCGGAATGGCGGCTGATTATTTGAGCATATTGGCTCTCTGGTGCTTTTCGAACGGTGTACACGATACCGCCAACGGATTTTTCAAGGGAATGGGTAAGACCACGGTTCCCATGGCGGTAGATATTTCAAGACTTTGGATATTCAGGTTCGGTACATTATATTTTTGTGAATATGTGCTTCACTTGGGTGTAAGGAGTATATGGTATGCTGTTGTTGTCAGCAACGGTATTGCAGCTTTGATACTGTTTATTCTGTATCTTTCGGGAGTCTGGAAGAAATGGAAGCGCAGTATCAAATACTCCAAAAAGGTTTCCTGACAAGAGGATCAAGTATGGTTTTAAATGAATGCGCTGCTTTGATGAAAGAGCAGTTTGAAGAGAATAAAAAAGACAGATATATCGAGATCACAAATCGCCTTTTGGAAGAAAACATATCCGATAAGGGCATTAATGACAAGATAGAATATGCGTCTGTTTTAAAAGATGTTTTAAGCTTAATGGATTTCCAGATTTATGAGCTGTACCGTGCCCTGGCTGACCGCTTTGCAGAGGCAGTAAAGGATATTTACCGTGTATCAAAGGATAATGAATACAGTGAATATCTTTCATCAGCCGGCTGGGAAGAGCTTATAAGCTTCGGCGAGAGCAGACATATTTTGTTGAGAGAATGGTTCAGAGAGTGTGTTAAAACATCGGTTCCCGTGCAGGAAAATGCAAAGCCTCTGGCGATAAAGATCCTTTTGACCACACCTCACAGTGTGACCTTTGAGCTCTGCGGTAAAGGGAAATATGAAACCGACGGTTCCTACAGGGTATATATAAACGGAACCGAAGAAAAGTGCGAGAACACAGTTGTAAAGAGCATATTCGGCCTTGACCGGGGAACGGAGTATGAACTTACTGTGGTTAAGACAGATGACAGTGAGTTCGGAAAAGTATCCTTCACCACAAAAGAAGAAAGCGTAACAGTAAATGTACGTGATTTTGGTGCTGTGGGAGACGGTGACAGCGATGATACCCACTGCATACAGGGCGCAATAATGAACTGCCCCGATAACGGAAGAGTGCTGATCCCTGCCGGAACCTACAGGGTAAAGGGATTGTTTTTAAAGAGCAATGTCTTTATCGAACTCTCAAAAGGAGCAATATTAAAGGCGATTCCCGAGAGAAAGGGACACTGTATATTCCCCGGTGTATTGCCTTCATCTGACGGAAAAGGCGAATATGATCTGGGAACCTGGGAGGGAAATCCTTTACCAATGTTCTCCGGAATAATCTGCGGAAACAATGTAGAAAATGTCTATATCTACGGTGAGGGTGAAATAGACGGAGCGGCCGGTAAAGACAATTGGTGGAAAGAACCAAAGGTTATGAATATGGCTTACAGGCCCAGGCTGTTTTTTGTAAAGGATTCCAGGAGAGTATATCTTCAGGGGATCACTTTAAAGAATTCACCTTCATGGACAATACATCCGTTTTTCAGTGATGATCTGGGCTTTTATAATATAAAGGTCAGAAATCCTTTTGACTCACCGAATACTGACGGATTGGATCCGGAATCCTGCAGAAATATAGAGATCGCGGGTGTATCCTTCTCTTTAGGTGATGACTGTATCGCGGTCAAGTCGGGAAAGATCTACATGGGACGTAAGTTTAAGCGTGCATCCGAGAGCATCAGAGTACATAATTGTCTGATGGAAAACGGACACGGTGCAGTAACCATTGGCAGTGAGATGGCAGGCGGAGTGAAGAATCTGACAGTGGAGGATTGTGTTTTCTCCGATACCGACAGAGGCCTCAGGATCAAGACCAGGCGCGGAAGAGGACGGGATGCGGTGCTTGACAGGATCATATTCAGAAATATAAAGATGGATCATGTGATGACTCCTTTTGTCGTAAACTGTTTCTATTTCTGTGATCCCGACGGTAAAACAGATTACGTTCAGAGCAGGGATATTTACCCTGTGGATGAGAGAACGCCTCTTATCAAGAGACTGGAATTTGAAGATATAGAAGCGTATAATTGCCATGTTGCGGCGGCTTATATAGAAGGATTGCCGGAAGTAAAGATCGAAGAACTGATCATGAGGCATGTTAAGGTTTCCTATGCACAGGAGCCGAAATGTGATGTGCCTGCCATGTCTTTGGGCGTGGAAAAATGCAGTCTCAAGGGAGTCTTTATCAGAAATGTTAAGCGCGTCACCCTTGATCATGTGGATATAGACGGAAATTCCGGCGAGAAATTCATTATCGAAGATGTGGATGAACTGAACTAGTACTGAGAATAATAGCCTAAATAGGGAGATGTTTATGGACAAGATTGAAAAGTATATCCGAATGCTCATGGAAAAAAGTACCCCGGATTTCCCAATGTGGAATATTGAAAACCTGCGAAAAGGGAAAAAGTCTAAATGGAATTATATCGATGGCTGTATGATCAAGGCTATCCTGGAGATGTATTCCATTACCGGGGATAAGGACTACCTTGATTTCGCCGATGGATTCGTTGACGCAAAGGTGAGCGAGGACGGGCTTATCGACGGATATAATGTGGATGATCTGAATATCGATAATGTAAATGCGGGCAAGACCCTGTTTGAACTATATGATATTACCGGCAAGGAAAAATACAGAAAGGCCATAGATCTGATCTATTCACAGATCGAGAAAATGCCCCGGACCAAGGAGGGTAATTTCTGGCATAAAAAGATCTATCCGAATCAGGTATGGCTTGACGGATTGTATATGGGCCAGCCCTTTTATATGGAATATGATACCCGGTATGG
>CACXGM010000145.1 GCA_902767075.1 uncultured Lachnospiraceae bacterium | reverse complement strand
TTGAGACAGTAATCGATCTCCGCGGCATCAAATCTGAAATTAAGGGGCACTGCTACGGCGCCGGCCTTCAGTATTCCGAAATAGATGGGAAGCCACTCAAGGCAGTTCATGAGAAGAATCGCACATTTCTGATTCTTTTTGATCCCCATGTCGATCAGCATATTTGCCACACGGTTTGCCTTTTCATCAAAGACTGACCATGTGATCTGGCGTCTGTAATAAGAGGGAGATGTGGGCTGGATGAGCTCATACTCTTTCCAGGTAACACGCTGCTCCTCGGTTATCTCGGGGTTTATCTCAACAAGTGCGACCTCATCCCCGTATAATTTACTGTTCCTTTCCAGCAGGTCGGTAATAGGCATCGAAAATTCTCCTCGTAATGATTTCATAATATTGCGCTTTAAAGCGCTAAACTATATGATACCTTCTTTGCCTCGAAAAGTCAATTTTCAGACGATTGTCATATTTATCCATTTTTGACCCACGGGGACGGAGACAAGGGGTCATTGTCTGAATATTCTGAAAATGACCCCTTGTCTCCGTCCCCATGGGTCACTAAGGGGTCACTATGGGTTTTTATGGGGTCTATTCTGATTTTGGTTAATTTATGGTAGAATAATAGGGAATTTGACGGATCAAGTGAAAGGGTCAAGGGCTATATAAAAGATGCTGTTTAATTCCATTCCGTTTCTTATTTTTTTTCCGATAGTTGCAGGTCTTTATCTGCTTCTTCCCAAAAAGATCAAACCTGTCTGGCTCCTGGTGGCAAGCTATTATTTCTACATGAGCTGGAATTATAAATATGTTGTACTGATCCTGTTTACTACCGTTGTCACATATATCACGGCGCTGTTAATAGGTAAGTCAAATACTAAAAGCAAAAAGAAACTCTTTTTAGCATTCGGACTCATTCTAAACTTCAGTCTATTGTTTTTCTTTAAATACTTTGATTTTTTCCTGGCAAATGTCAGCAGGGTATTATCTGTCTTTAAACTTCAGCCAATTGATAATCCCTTTGATTTCCTGCTGCCGGTGGGTATATCTTTTTATACTTTTCAGGCAGTGGGCTATTGCATAGATGTTTACAGGCAGGATATTGCTCCCGAAAAGAGTTTTCTTAAGTATGCTCTCTTTGTCAGCTTTTTTCCCCAGCTTGTGGCGGGGCCGATTGAGAGGAGCAAGAATCTCTTATCCCAGATAGAAGACATATGGAAAAGAAATATGGCCTCATACGAAAAGGCTGTATCGGGCTTTGGAATGATGCTCTGGGGCCTGTTCCTGAAGATGGTGGTGGCGGACAGAGTGTCCATTCTGGTGGATGGGATCTTCAGCAGTGTTTACCGCATAGGAACAGTGGAAGCCATGGTGGGTGCCGTGGGATTCTCGCTACAGATATATGCGGATTTTGCCGGATATTCTGCCATAGCCATAGGTGCGGCAAGGGTGATGGGCATAGAACTCATGGAGAATTTCAACACCCCGTATTTCGCAACAAGCGTGGGAGACTTCTGGCATAGATGGCATATTTCACTTTCGACATGGTTTAGAGATTATGTTTATATACCACTTGGGGGAAACAGAAAGGGAAGGATAAGAAAATATATAAATGTATTGCTCACCTTCCTTGTGAGCGGACTTTGGCACGGAGCTTCCTGGAATTTTGTGATCTGGGGCGGGATACACGGACTGTACCAGATCCTGGGAGATATCTTAAAGCCTGTGAGAGCGAGCCTTTGCAAGGCCCTTGGCATGAAAAAGGAAACCGTAGGATATAAGATAGGTCAGATTGTTTTGACGGATATATGTGTTGGATTTGCCTGGATTTTTTTTAGGGCACCTTCCACAAAGATGGCACTTTATTACATTTATCATCTTTTTACACATTTTAATCCCTGGGCTCTTTTCGATGAATCCCTGCTTAACTGGGGGCTGGATTACAGGGAAATTTTTATATTGCTTTTTTCGGTTTTGATCCTGGTCATCGTTTCGGTCATCAGCTACAAAAAGGGAATTGATATCGGATGCTTTTTGTATAAACAGGATCTGCTGTTCAGATGGGTGATATTTATTATACTTATTATTGCGATAATTGTTTTTGGTGAGTACGGGATCAATTTTGATTCGGGGAAATTCATTTATTTTGATTTTTAAGAGGCGGGTATGGAAAACAAGAAACCATATATAATCCGGATAAAAAGAGCCTGCGCTGTAGTGGGGTTTGCTTTGCTTGTCCTTCTCATTGTATCGGTGACTTATAATGTCTTGAAGTGGAAGGATACAAACGGAGTATATCTATCCAGCGTCGAAATGCTGAAGAATACAGATGATGACCTGATCGACGTGGTCTTTATGGGAAGCAGCCACGCATATCATGGATTGATCCCGGCGTACTATTGGGAGGACGAGGGGTGGTCCTGCTTTGATATGACGATATCCGGGCAGGATAAGGGCTCCACTTACTATCATCTGAAAAATCTTCTTAAATCTCAGTCACCCAAGGTTGTGTGCGTTGACCTGTATGGTATGACTTTTGAAAGACATGCTGTTGAAGGAAATGTGTATCGAAATTATCTGTCCATGCCCACATCGGATTTATCGGTAAAACTGGTCAAAGAAAACATGGAGAAGTCTGAATGGAAGGACTTTATTGTGAGATTTCCCATAATTCATACCAGATACAAGGAACTTGAAAAATATGATTTCTATTCCTATGAGCCGAATAAGTATTTGAGAGGGGAAAGAGTAGGATGGGAGGTTTCTGCAGTCGCTGAACCCGAGTGTTCCGACGGGCCTCTTTGCCCCTCCGAGCTTCCCGAAGACAAAGTTAAATGGCTGGATGACATGTTTGAATTGTCAAAGCAGGAAGATTTTGAGCTCATTTATGTTGCGCTTCCCTTTGATGCTACTGCAGAGGACCAGGGTAAGATCGATGCGGTGGCTGAGTATTGCAGCGAAAAAGATATCGCATTTTATGATTTTAACAGATTGCGTAAAGAAGCGGGATTTGATTATGACAGGGATTTTATAGACGGCGGTCACTTAAACGGTTACGGAGCCAAAAAGGTGGAAAAGTATCTGAGAGAACGCCTTGCTGAGTATAATCTGACAGATCACAGAGGGGATGGAAGGTTTTACCAATGGGATCTGGACCTTGAATATGTAAACAGACATAGATATCAAAACAATATGGCAACCGTGGGGGATCTGAGCGGATTATGCAGCCTGATAAAGGGTGGAGAGGATTATTTAACGGTAATAAGCCTCGAAGGTGATTATGAGGAGCAGGAAATGGAATTCTATGAGCCCCTGTCCATCCTGGGAATGACGTATGAAGAGTACGAAAAAGGCGGAAAATGGATATTTGAAGATGATGGGCTGATCCGCGTATACGATAATGAAATGGGAAAAGAGCCCTTCTATAGGGAACTGGGAGACATGAATACCCTCCAGATATCTTACTCGGGTGATTACGTCCATCCCGAGAACGTCATGATAAATGACACATCTTTTTACTTCGCCGGAGGGTACCTTAGCATCAGTATCTACGACAAAAACCTTGGCGAGATCGTCACCCTGAGAGGCTTTTAAACCCCGGTGATCCACGGGGTCCATATACCATGATTCACAAAAATGACCCCCGGGGACGGAGACAAGGGGTCATTTTCAGAATATTCAGACAATGACCCCTTGTCTCCGTCCCCATGGGTCATATGGTTCATAAGAAGGAGGTAAGAATGGGAATAGTAGCTGCATTTATGGTACCGCATCCGCCTCTTATCATTCCGGAGGTCGGAAGAGGGAATGAAAAACAGGTCCAAAAGACAATAGAAAGTTATGAAGAAGTGGGGCGCATGATAGCAAAGATCGCCCCGGAAACCATTATTATCTCCAGTCCTCATTCCATCATGTATGAGGACTATTTCCATATTTCCCCCGGGGAGTCGGCAACGGGGTCTTTTAGAAACTTCGGGGCACCGGACGTAAACTTTACGGAAAAATATGATACCGAGCTGGTGAGGGAGATAGAGAGGCTCTCGGAGGAAAACGGAATCCCCGCCGGGACTCTTGGGGAGAAAATGCCGGAACTGGATCACGGAACCATGGTTCCCCTTTACTTTATCAGAAAATACTATTCCGGCGCTCGTATAGTGCGGATAGGACTTTCGGGACAGCCTCTTACGGATCATTACAGGCTGGGACAGATAGTACAGGAAGCAACGGAAAAACTGGATAGAAGGGCCGTGTATGTCGGAAGCGGGGATCTGTCTCATAAGCTTCAGGAATACGGGCCGTACGGATATGCCAAAGAGGGACCTGAGTATGATGCGCGGATAATGGATGTGGCATCACGGGCAGCTTTCGGCGAAATGCTGGATTTTGACGAAAATCTCTGTGATAAAGCGGCTGAGTGCGGGCATCGATCCTTTGTGATCATGGCGGGAGCTCTGGACGGATACGAAACGGAAAGTACCGTTTATTCCCATGAGGATGTGACAGGAGTGGGATACGGTATCTGCAGCTTTTACCCAAAAGAAAAAAACGGGGACAGATCGTTCCTGAAAAAATATATAGAAAAAAGAGATCGCGAACTGGAAGAGAAAAGATCAAGGTCCGATGAATATGTCAGACTTGCAAGGCTGACCATAGAGACATATATAAAGGATGGATTTCTCATAGATGT
>CACXGM010000144.1 GCA_902767075.1 uncultured Lachnospiraceae bacterium | reverse complement strand
GCTATAATGCTTGCCGAGTATGCATATATTTTCATACTGTCCTGCTCTTCATTAAATGCTCTCCCAGATATAATCATAAAACTTCCTACAAGCAGAATAAAGAAAGAAAATACAAAAGTATTAATGCTAAATGGAATTTTCTTAATTATCGTAGTTATAATACCGACCATTCCTACAAACCAAAAGAGTGCTCCCCCACCTATTAAGAGAGTCGAAACGGGTAAAACAAGGATATCATCATAAATCTTTTTATTAATTCGCTTCTTTCCAAAAATATGAAAAGGAAAGATTAGAACATTTAAGAATACTATTACTCGTTTCCACCACTTTGTTTTCACCTTGGAAACAACTTCCTTATCCTTCTGCTCCTCTTCTTCCTTCAGTCTCTTCATGGCACGATAATATGCTTCGGCCTGTAATTCGACATAATTCTCTGCTAGCACAATACCCGTTTCGTTGGAAACTGCGCAATTATTTGTCGATTTTGTTTTCTCTTTTGAATCATTTTTCTTACTTTTGTATTTACTCAATTTATATTCCCTTTGCTTTTTTAATTTGATCCAGAAGCAGTACGGTTATTCCGACAGGGAACTGTTGGAACAGATTTCCGAAAACCCGTACTATCAGTACTTAATTGGACTCCCTGGATTTCAGAGTGAACCGCCCTATGTCCCTTCGTTGCTGGTTGAATTCCGTAAGCGCCTGAATGACGAAATCATGATCGAGATCAACGAGATGATCATAGATTACAACTCGCCAGACGATCCCGGCCCCGGAAACGGCGTAGGGAGTGATTACCTGAACCGAAACTGGATCTCAGCATCGATGAGCATGGCATGGCAAGGCTAGAAAAGTTTTCCTTTGACGCGTACAACGAGTCCGATGTTTTGATCGGTGCAATTGAACGCTATCGCGAGCGCACGGGACATTATCCCGAAAGGGCGCTGGCGGACAAGATCTACCGCAATAGGGAGAACCTGGCGTTCTGCAAACTGCATGGCATTCGTCTTTCCGGGCCTTCCTTGGGAAGACCGAAGAAGGATGCCGTGGTTGATAAGAAAAGTGAATACATTGACAACGCCGACCGAATCGATGTTGAACGATCTTTCAGTTTGAAGAAGAAATGCTATGGCCTCGGAAGGATCATGACAAAGCCGGATGTTACTACACGCAGTTCCATTGCGCTGTCTATTCTGGTGATAAATGTGAGTCGCATTGCTGCCAGTTCTTTGCGCCAATTTTTGTTGGTGATATTTTCAAGGTACTTGCGGCTGGATTTTATGCCGTTTTATTTTCAAAAACGCCACTTAATGAGCAGACATTAATTAAACTATTATCTGCCTTTAATGAAAGGTCTATTTACCAATAACATAATATTTCATTCTGCCTTTATAAGTTCAAGAAACGGTTCAAATACATCCTCACATTCCCAAAACCTTGTGTCCTCTATACTCTCATATTTATTTAGGCGATAGATGCAATCTAAAGAATCAGGATTATCATGATACCAATCCTTAATTATTATTCTTCCGTCTTCATTTTTTAGCACGAAAATATTCTCGCCTATGTTTTCTATCGTTGCACCGCTTTGAAGGCTTATCACTCCTTTGATGCATACACAATCGTTGCTTAAATTCTTATATGATGTAATAAAAAACCTTCCATTTGCCGAACATACGGCATGAGGATAACTCGTTGCTCGAAGTGACACATAATCTGCCAGTCTGGCATCCATGATGTAATCTGAAAAATCAATGTCCTGTTCCTTATTTTTCAGTAAACTGATGTATGCATTACTTGCATCCTGGCATAATCTAAGACAGGTGTCATAATCGTCAGGAATGGCAATCTTGTCCCGATTTTCTGATAAATATCCTTTATCCTGCCCTTCCGTCTTAGCGTTTTCTTGTTTGTTCAGGATTACTGTTTCCTTAATCAAGGTACTTCCCATCATTTCGGGTGCTATCTGCTCATATGTTTTATCATTCCTAGCTTTTCCACAAGAGCATAAAAGAATAAGCGACATACCAAGTATTATACCGTTCTTGAGGTTTTTCATCATTATAACCCGTCTTTCTGCGAAAGACACCAATGCGGTTATGAAACCAGTGTTCTTCCGCGATTTATTGTTTTAAAAGTTTCTTCCTT
>CACXGM010000143.1 GCA_902767075.1 uncultured Lachnospiraceae bacterium | reverse complement strand
TATCGGAGTTGATATTACAGCCAGTGGCGGATACATGACCACAGGTGTTCTGGAAATGAGTAACGTAGACCTTTCAAACGAGTTTACGACAATGATCACCACACAGCGTGGTTTCCAGGCAAACAGCCGTATCATCACAGTATCCGATACACTTCTTGAAGAGCTTACAAACCTCAAGAGATAATTACTTTAGGTGAATAAATTAAATAGCCGGAAAGGAACGGGTTTTTCGCTCGTTCCTTTTCGTGGTATTACTTAATTTTTATTAGGATTTGTATTCAAAAAAGATGTAAAAGTATGGTATAATGGAAGGGTGCAAGCGAGGTAAAACACATGATCGAAGTTACGAGAATCAATGGCACGAAAATTTTGATAAATCCGCATATGCTCGAAATTGTCGAAGAAACGCCCGATACTGTACTTACCTTGAATACAGGGCGAAAAATTATTGTAAAAGAAAGTAGACAAGACATCAAAAATTTAGTAAAATCGTACAGAAAGGATATTCAAGCTTAAAGTTGCACATTTTCTTCCTTTTTTGTCAGAAAAAGGGGAGATAATGTTCCTTTTTGCGTGAAAAAGAGGTTAATTTAAGTGGACATAGCTTCCTTAATCGGATTCTTTCTGTGTCTGGGAATGCTGATATTCGGTATTATATCAGCGGCAGGAATCACGGGATTCCCCAGCTACCTTGATGCGCCCTCAGCGATCATCACTTTCGGAGGAGCGCTTGCGGCTACTCTTTGTTCCGTTTCCATGGCGGATTTCATTTCGGGACTTAAGAGTCTGACGCTTATATTCAAGGCCCCCAGCGCTAACACAACCGATATCATCAAGAAAATAATTGAATTATCAAATGTTGCACGTAAGGACGGACTGCTTGCCCTCGAGGAAGCCGCTGCCGATATGGATGAGCCCTTCTTGAAAAAGGGCATCCTGCTTGTAGTCGACGGTACGGATCCCGATCTTGTACGTGATATCATGCAGGCAGAGATGGACAACTCCGAAGCCAGACACAAGACCATGTGCGGCTTCTGGGAGACTCTGGGTGCCATGGGTCCTGCATGGGGTATGATCGGTACCCTGGTTGGACTCGTTAACATGCTCAATAACATGTCGGATGCCAGCTCCATCGGACCTTCCATGGCAGTTGCACTTATCACGACATTGTATGGTTCACTTCTTGCAAACTGGATCTGTACTCCCACATCGAACAAGCTTAAGGCTGACAACGCTGTGGAGATGATCCAGAAAGAAGTTATGATAGAGGGTCTTCTGTCTATTCAGGCAGGTGAAAACCCCAGGGTTATCGAGGAGAAGCTCAAATCCTTCCTTGCTCCCAAGGACCGCGAATCTGCAGCCTCCGATGAGGGAGGTGAGTAAGCATGGGCAAAAAGCAGGAAGATCCCCCAGCCGGTGCGCCGGCATGGATGGCGACTTTCTCCGACCTTATGAACCTGCTGCTGTGCTTCTTCGTGCTTTTGTTCTCAATGTCCACCATTGATGAGGCGAAGCTCAACGAACTCATCGCATCTATGAGCAGTTCGTTTAGCATATTTACTGCAGGAGCCACTTCCATAGGCGAAGGAATCCTTATCAGCAACGGCGTCAGCCAGCTGAACGACCTTGCCGAGTATATAAACAGCATGGGTGCGGCCGAGGATGCGGAAACCGATTCGGACAATGTCCAGGAATATGAGGCAACGGATCAGGTACTCCCCAGCGACCAGACCTTACCCGAGACCTACGAAGAAATGAATGAAATGATGGAAGAGAAGAATCTCCAGGACAACGAGGAACTGGCCGAGGTCATCTCCGAGGCGGTTGCCGACAGCAATATGTCCGATCAGATCGATGTTTCTTTCACATCTCAGTATGTACTTCTCACCATGAAGGGGGCGCTCCTTTTTGATTCCGGATCCGCCGGACTTAAAAAGGAATCCGAGAGCGTTCTGGATAAGGTGGGTGTTATTCTTGAAAGATATGCAGGCGGAGAAATAGAGATAAACGGACATACGGACAACGTGCCGATCAAGAGTGCGCGTTTTGCCGACAACGAGGAGCTCTCCAGTGCCAGAGCACTTTCCGTTTTCCATTATCTCCTTGACCACAGCACTTTGGATCCCACCATGCTCAAGCATGCCGGAATGGGTGAGAGACTTCCCATCGCGGACAACTCCACGGAAGAGGGAAGAGCCAAGAACAGACGCGTTGAGATAAGGATATATAACAACGCAAAATAAGAGGTTACAAGATGAAAAAGAATCTGCTTACGATAGTAATACTTGCGCTTTTGCTCGTTAACATAGCGCTTACTGCCGTAATGATGATCAGCGTCACCACTACCAATAACAAAACAGCTACATTGGTCAATACCATCGCTACAGTTATGAACCTGGAGCTTACGGACGGAACGGAAGAGAGTGCTGTACAGCAGATCTCACTTGCGGACACCGAGGTTTATAGCATCGAAGGCTCCATGACCATTCCTCTCAAGGTAGTTGTGGGAGAGGACGGCAAGGAAAAGCAGTCATATATGCTCTGCGAGGTATCTCTTCAGATCAACAAGAGCCATGAAGATTACAAGACCATGAACGAACTTGTCGCTACCAACGAATCCCTTATCAAGGATACCATCAGAAAAGTGATCTCATCCAAGACAGAGGCAGAGTGCCGTGACAATGAGGAAGGCCTTAAGGCCGAAATCCTCAAAGATATTCAGGATATGTTCGAATCCGACTTTATATATGGGATCGTATTCAGTGATGTAAAGTTTGGATAATTCTTAAACTACAGGTCCGCAGGAGGACGGTATGGGAGAAGTCCTTTCACAAAACGAAATAGACAACCTGCTAGCGTCCCTCGCCAGTGGAGATCTTGATGTAGATTCAATATCGGGCGAAGAAGAGAAACAGGTCAGGAACTACGATTTCGGTCGCCCCACCAAGTTCTCAAAGGAACACTTAAGGACACTGGAGATTATTTTTGAGCACTACGGAAGACTTATTTCCACGAACCTTCCGGTTTACCTTCGAAAGAACGTGCAGGTTACGGTAGCCAGCTCCGAGACGGTTACATTCAACGAGTTTTCGAATGCGCTGTCAAACCCCGTTATTTTGGGAATCATTAATTTTGAACCCCTTAACGGAAATATCATAATGGATCTGGCAACAAATATAGCATACGCCATGATAGACCGAATGCTGGGCGGTACCGGACAGGCTCTTGACAAGGCCCGGGATTTCTCGGAGATCGAGATGACCATCATCCAGAGAATACTCATCATGATGGTCGGTCTTTTGCGAGAACCCTGGAGGAATGTTGTGGATGTCTCGCCGGTGCTTCAGAGAGTGGAGACGAATCCACAGTTTGCACAGATCATAGCGCCGAATGAAATGATAGCCATCGTCACCTTGAATCTTAAGATAGGCGATGTCGAAGGATTTATGAATATATGCTTGCCTTTCATCACTCTTGAGGATGTTATGGATAAGCTGAATACCAAGTACTGGTTCTCTACAATGCAGGAGAACAGGGACGAGAACTTCGAAGATTACATAGAATCGATGATCCGACGAGTGGATATCCCTATAAGAGCAGTACTGGGAAAGACCGTCATATCCGTATCCGACTTTATGAATCTTCAGATCGGAGACTGTATCAGGCTTGATACAAAGGTCGATAACGATATGGATATCTATGTTGGTAATATCAAAAAATTCACTGCCCTGCCCGGCACCAACGAAGACAGTTATGCTGTGCAGGTAACATCAGTGATTAGAGAGGAGGAATAGAAGATGGAAGGAATGCTTTCCCAGGACGAGATCAATGCCCTTTTGAACGGTATGGATCTGTCGGGAGATGATCCGCCGGATTTAAGCGGCCTGGATCTGGGCACACCTGCTTCGGATGAACCGCCGAAGGAAGATTTCCTGACCGGAAGCAGCGCAGCAAGCGCAGATGGCTTTGAACTCACAGATGTAGAAAAAGACGCTATCGGCGAAGTTGCCAACATCAGCATGGGCTCGTCAGCAACTACACTCTATTCCCTTGTTAACCGGAAGGTTAATATCACGACTCCCGTTGTCACACTGGCAACATGGGATGAGTTGCTCGGCAATTATGAAAAGCCCTGTGTATTCATTCAGATCAAATACACGAAGGGTCTGGACGGAACCAACATCCTGGTACTCAAGGAATCGGATGTAAAGGTTATAACGGACCTGATGATGGGCGGAGACGGAACTAACATTGACGGAGAACTCTCAGAGATCCATCTCAGTGCTATTTCCGAGGCTATGAATCAGATGATGGGTTCTGCCGCAACATCATTGTCCACCATGCTTTCGACAATGATCGACATTTCACCGCCGGATTCCTCTCTCCTCGATCTTTCTAAGTACCATAACGGAGGAGAGATTGCTCCATTCCTTGGGGGAACCTTTGTAAAGATATCCTTTAAGATGGAGATCGGGGACGGACTTGTCGATTCCAATATCATGCAGCTCTACCCCATAGAGTTTGCAAAGAAGATCGTTGATACATTCATCAATACACAGATGGGCGGATCGTCCGATGGCGGCGGAGAACCCGTTGGTGCTACTCCCGAGCCCGCACCCGCGCCTGCCCCGGCTCCTTCACCTGCACCCGCAGCCATGGATCAGCAGGCAGCTCCTCAGATGGGAATGCCTCAGATGGATCCCAATATGGCCAATATGGGAATGCCGCAGATGGGAATGCCTCAGATGGGTATGATGCCCGGTATGATGATGCCGGGAATGGGTATGATGCCCGGTTACGGAATGCCCATGATGGGTGGAGCGCAGCAGGCTGTAAATGTGAAGCCGGTACAGTTCCAGAGCTTTAACGGCGATGCGTCAGGCGGTGCCGGAGGAGAGAACATCGGACTTATTATGGATGTGCCTCTCGAGGTTACCGTTGAGCTTGGCAGAACAGCAAAGACCATCTCAGAGATCCTTAATTTTGCTCCCGGCACCATCATAGAACTTGACAGGATCGCCGGTGAACCCATTGATGTACTTGTAAACGGTAAATTTGTTGCACGAGGCGAGGTAGTGGTCATTGAAGAAAGCTTCGGCGTACGTGTAACGGAGATTATAAAGTAATAGAAACCTACGAATACGATATAACTATTGGAGGAAAAAGAAATGGCAAAAAACATCCTGATTGTAGACGATGCAGCATTCATGAGAATGATGATCAAGGACATTCTCTCTAAGAATGGCTACAATGTTGCAGGTGAGGCTGAAAACGGAGCAAAGGCTGTAGAGAAGTATAAAGAGCTTACTCCTGACCTTGTACTCATGGACATCACCATGCCCGAGATGGATGGTATCCAGGCTCTTAAGGCTATCAAGGGCGTAGATGCAGGCGCAAAGGTTATCATGTGTTCTGCAATGGGTCAGCAGGCAATGGTTATCGAATCCATTCAGGCCGGCGCAAAGGACTTCATTGTTAAGCCTTTCCAGCAGGACAGAGTTCTGGAAGCTGTTAAGAAGGTTGTTGGCTAATGATAATTCTGAGCACATCTGCGTACGCACAGCTCATTACTGTGCTTGTAGTCTTTGTGGTCGTATTGGCCGTGACGGCAGTTGTGACAAAGTGGCTTGCTAATTATCAGCGCAGTCAGAATTCAGGCCGAAACATTGAGGTTATTGAGACCACTCATATTGCGAACAATAAGTGGATGCAGATAGTGCGTGTCGGAAAGACTTTTAAGGTACTGGCTGTTTCCAAGGACACAGTTACTTATTTGGGAGATATTGATCCGTCAGAGCTTAAGGAGATTAAGCCTGACGGCTCTAAATCTGCCTTTAAAAGTATGTTTGAAAAAGCACTGAAAAAAGATAAGAATTCCAGTGATGACGTCAAGGAAAAAGAATTATGAAACCTACGAGAAAAACTGGAAAAAAGCAAATTTTGAAGCTATTATGCCTACTGCTCACGGTGGGCATATTGTGGTTTAATGGGAAATCTTTTTCCTATGCGACGGAGCATCATCTTGAGACCGGAGACACATCCGTGTCTACTGCGGTGGATCCTGCCGGTACATATGACAGCCCCGATGATCTGAACACCCTGAATACGCTTAACAGGGTCACACTCGAGTATCAGGGGGACAACGGTTCACTTAACGGAGCGCTCAGGATACTCATTACTCTAACGCTCATCGCCATTGCTCCCACCCTTATCATAATGATGACCTCATTCACGAGGATCATCATTGTACTTCACTTTACCAGGGCCGCCCTGAACACCCAGACGGCACCTCCGAACCAGATACTTCTGGGACTCGCGCTTATACTCACATTTTTCATAATGCAACCCACCATTACAAAAATAAACGAGACTGCTGTTAAGCCGTATGAAGAGGGCGAGGTGGATACTCAGGAATTCTTAGAGCTGGCCATGGATCCTTTGAGGGAATTCATGTATCCCCAGACCCAGTTAAAGGACGTGCAGCTCTTTATGCAGATAGCGGATCTGGAATGGGACGGATCCTTAGAGACGATCCCGACCTCGGTACTGGTTCCAAGCTTTATGATATCGGAGCTTCGGACAGCATTCTGGATCGGTTTTATGATCTACATACCGTTTATTGTTATTGATATGGTCGTGGCATCCACCCTTATGAGTATGGGTATGATGATGCTGCCGCCGACTACGATCTCCATGCCCTTCAAGATACTGCTCTTTGTACTTGCAGACGGCTGGGCATTGATAATCGGCCAGGTGGTTCAAACGTTTTACTAAAAAAGTGAAAGGAGGGCATCAAAATGACAAACGAAGCAGTTACAGAAATGATACATCAGGCATTATATGTCATTTTAGAGACCGCGCTCCCTTTACTCCTTGTTTCCATGGCCATAGGTCTGATAGTCAGTATTTTTCAGACCGTTACTTCTATTCAGGAGCAGACACTTACCTTCGTTCCCAAGCTTATCGGCATATTTGTAACATTGATGTTTTTGGGAGGATGGATGATGAATAATATGGTTGAATTTGCAACCAATCTTTGGACAACGTTCAGCTATTATGTACACAGATGATAAACTATTCATTTTCGTTTTATGATCTTGAATATTTCCTGCTCATCTTCGTAAGAGTGAGCATGTTCGTATATATTGCTCCGTTTTTCAGCATGACCAACACGCCGAGAAATGTGAGAGTTTTGTTGAGCCTTTTTATTTCGTATCTGCTTTACAATGTACTTACTCCGGCACCTGCGGTCATCACGGATTCATTGGTGGAGCTGGCTCTCATCGTTATCAAGGAAGCCATCACCGGTCTTTTGATAGGTCTGTCCGCAAATATATGCGTCAGCATTTTATCCTTTGCGGGAACTATTGCGGATATGGAGACGGGACTTTCCATGGTGCAGATACTTGATCCTGCCACCAGACAGAATATTTCCATCACCGGCGGAATATACAATTATTCCTTTAATCTGATGATGCTTTCAAGCGGACTGTATATTTATCTGCTGGGTGCTTTAAAGGACACCTACACACTTATCCCGGTAAACGGAGCAGTGTTTGATACGCAGCATCTGATGAATTCGGCCGTTAGATTTATGGGAGATTATGTACTTATCGGATTCAGGATAATGCTCCCAATATTCTGTGCGATGCTGATGCTCAATGCCATCCTTGGTATCATGGCAAAGGTCAGCCCGCAGATGAACATGTTTGCAGTAGGAGTGCAGCTAAAGATAATCGTAGGATTGACGGTGCTTTTCCTCACTACGGGATTGCTTCCCTTTGCTGCGGATATGATCTTTGAAGAAATGAAAAAGATGATGGTACTTTTTGTACAGGGCATGACATAACGGGAGACGGGCATGGTTTTAGAGTACAGTCTTACCTTCTTTGCGGAAGGTCAGGGCGGAGAAAAAACAGAACCCGCCACAGACAAAAAACTTAATGATGCCCGAAAGGAAGGTCAGGTAGCCAAGAGCAGGGAGATTGCGAACTGTCTTGGCCTTTTGGCAGTTTTCATTGTACTGAAAGTATTGATCGGTTATATCGGAGGCAGCCTTCAAAAGGTATTCGGAACCATCTATGGCGAGATATCCAATGTGGTTGTCTTCTGGAACGGACAGATGCCGGTAACTGACACTATGCTGATGTTCAGGAGAATGATATATAACATTATCATCATCATCCTGCCCATGCTTCTGATCGGCTTTGCAGTGGCCTTTGCATCGGATCTGTTTCAGGTGAAATGGAGGCCCACTTCCAAACCTTTGGCACCGAAGTTAAATAAGATAAATCCTATTTCGGGTTTTAAACGGATCTTTTCCTTAAACTCCGTGATGGAGCTGCTGAAATCCTTGCTAAAGCTGGCACTTATAGGTTTAGTGGCTTACACCTATATCAGAAGTAATGTCGGGATCATTTTTAACCTCTATGAAAAGGAATTTATGGAGGCTATCGGAAATATCGGAAAACTGGTAACGGACCTTGGGATCAGGATCTCTGCCATGTATATCATCATTGCGGGAACGGACTTTGCTTATCAGAAATGGAAGTTTGCAAAGGACATGAAGATGACTAAACAGGAAGTCAAGGATGAATATAAGCAGATGGAAGGTGACCCTCAGATCAAAGGTAAGATCAAGCAGAAGATGATGGAAGCTTCCAGGCGCAGAATGATGCAGGATCTGCCAAAGGCGGACGTAGTTATCACAAACCCTACCCATTATGCTGTTGCTATAAGATATGAGCCCTCGGAGATCGATGCTCCCGTTGTTCTTGCAAAGGGAGAGGGATATCTGGCTCAGAGAATAAAGGATGTGGCCCGGGAAAACAATGTTCAGATAGTTGAGAACAAGCCTCTTGCCCGTATGCTCTATCACAATGTGGACATCGGACAGGCGATCCCGCCGGAGCTTTATCAGGCCGTTGCGGAAGTCCTGGCGTTTGTTTATAGATTACAGGGTAAGTTATAAAGAGTTATCCTAGTGACGAGGCAAGCATACATATATATGTTTTCCTCATTGTCGCTCCGCTACTAGGTTCGAAGTACTTTGCTTAGGGCAAAATCGGTCGCCTCAAACTCGCAACGCTCGCACTATATGTGTGCGAGCTGCTCGAACATTATCGGCGACAACGCGATTTTCCGCAAAGCACTTCTCACCAAGTGCTACGCTTATCAGTTCGGAAAACATATACATGCACGCTCGCCTCTGTTTAGAATAAACTGTAGAATCACTCGATTCTTTATATTCATTACAGGATCGGGCGATAAAGGCATCGGTGAGCGCAGCATGTCGGGAGCGCAAGCAAAATGTTCGAGCATAAAACGGTACCGCCGATATTGTTCGAGCAGCTCGCCTGATGAGGCGAGCGTCGCGAGTTTGAGGCGGGCGTTTTAGAATATGCGAGAACAAATTTTGCGTTAAGCGCGGAGACTTGGCAAGCGAACCGATCCTTTACGAACGATTCGTGACTGGGACAAATAATAAAAGAAAAATCAAGGAAAGGAGGATGATCATGAACTTTTTGAAAAAAATACCGTTCAAGGATTTTGCGGTTGCGCTCTACATCGTAGTTGCGATCTTAATGCTCATTATCAAGATCCCTCCTTTTCTGCTTGATATCATGCTGGCTCTGGACTTTGCACTGTCCATGACCATTATGTTCGGAACAATGTTTGCTGCAGAAGTTCTGGATATGTCCTTCTTTCCTACACTTCTTCTGTTCACGACTGTATTCAGGATAGGTCTGAACGCATCATCCACCAGGCAGATACTCCTGAACGGATATGCGGGAAATGTGGTTCAGACCTTCGGAGAATTCGTCGGCGGCGGTAACCTTGTTGTCGGTATAATAATATTCATAATCCTCATAATAGTTCAGTTTATGGTCATCAACAAAGGTTCAGAACGTGTATCGGAAGTTACCGCAAGATTCACTCTGGATGCTATGCCCGGTAAACAGATGGCTATCGATGCGGATTTAAACACCGGTGCCATTGATGACGCGGAGGCAAAGAGAAGACGTGACAAGATCCAGGAAGAAGCAAGCTTCTTTGGATCCATGGACGGTGCTACCAAGTATGTTAAGGGAGATGCAACTGCCGGCCTTATCATTACTTTTATAAACATTATCGGAGGTATTGCAATGGGAATGCTCTCCGGCGGACTGTCTATCCAGGAAGCATTGAACAAATATGCAATACTAACCATTGGTGATGGTCTGGTCTCTCAGATACCTTCACTTATGACTGCGCTCAGCACAGGTATTCTGGTAACCAAGGGATCGAAGACGGAAAACTTTGGTCTCACCATTTTAAACCAGCTTTTCAGAACACCCCAGTCCATGTTCCTCGTTGCGTTTGTCATGGCAGTGCTGGGAATCTTTACCCCGCTTTTTGCACCGCTTTTCCTCATCATCGCAGGATTATTTGTATTCCTGGGCATCAGACTGAGAAAGAAAGCAAAGGTTGCGGCTATTGAGACGGAGGTCAGTGAAGAGGAAGCGGAAGCTGAGGAGATAAGGCAACCGGAAAATGTAAATTCACTTCTGGCGGTAGACCCCATAGAGCTGGAGTTTGGATACGGTATCATTCCTCTGGCGGATGTAAATCAGGGCGGCGACTTACTTGACCGTGTCGTAATGATCAGGCGACAGATAGCTCTTGAACTCGGTACCGTCGTACCCATTATAAGATTAAGAGATAATATACAGCTGAACCCAAATCAGTATATAATCAAGATAAAGGGTATTCAGGTCAGCGAGGGTGAGATCCTTTTTGATCACTATATGGCAATGAATCCCGGCTATGTGGAGGAGGAGATCACCGGTATCCCCACCTTCGAGCCCTCCTTCCATCTTCCCGCAACATGGATCACGGAAGGCCAGAGAGAGCGCGCGGAGAGTCTGGGATATACAGTAGTTGATCCGCCATCCATCATAGCGACACATTTGACAGAGATCATCAGACAGCATATCGATGAGCTCCTTACCAGACAGGATGTTCAGAGCCTCCTAAACAACCTAAAGGAGAGCAATCCTTCCCTTGTGGACGAGCTTACGCCCAAGCTTTTGGGACTGGGAGAGATCCAGAAGGTGCTTCAGAATCTCCTAAGAGAAGGCATTTCCATCAGAGATCTTCTCACTATTTTAGAGACACTTGCGGACTATGCGCCCACCACCAGAGACACGGATATTCTCACGGAATATGTGAGACAGTCTCTTAAGAGAGCCATATCCACAAAGTATTTCCCTGCAAACGAAACCAGCAGTGTTGTTACCCTTGATCCTAAAGTTGAGCAGGAGATCATGCAGAGTGTTAAACAGACCGAGACCGGAGCTTTCCTAAACCTCGATCCCGCACGTTCCAGAAGCATCGTGGATTCCGTCGGAAAAGAAGTGGAGAAGCTGGAGAATCTCGGAAAGACACCTATTGTCATTACTTCACCAATAGTCAGAATGTATTTCAAACGACTGACTGAAGATTATTTCAGAGACCTTGTTGTGGTTTCTTACAATGAGATCGAATCCAATGTAGAACTTCAATCAGTAGGAATGGTAACCGCTTAATATGATTATTAGAAAATTTACCGGAAAAAGTGAAGAGGAAGTCAGCGAGGCTGCCAAGAAGGAACTGGGCGAAGGCTTTGTCATCATGAACATCAAGTATGTTAAACCCAAGGGAGCTTTCTCATTTTTCAGAAAGAAACAGGTAGAACTCACCGCGGCAAAAGAAGATGACGAGGAGCCCATCAGACAGATCAGAAAGATCGCCCAGGCACAGGTGGCCGCTCAGGAAAAGGCCGCATCACAGAAGAGCAGCTTTGATGTGAAAGTGGGGGACGATACGGACACTCATTCCGTTAAAGCGGATGCCGCCGCAAAGGCAGTGGCCGACGCGGGTAACAGGACAGGTATCGGACCCTCAGAGACCAAGTCGCTCATCAATATCGGAGAGAGCGGAAGTTCCAGCATAGAAAAAAAGCTCGATAATCTTCAGAGTCTTTTGGAGACACAGATAAGCCGTGAGAATGCGGTAATCGGAGCTGCAAAAGAAAACGCAGACAAGGTTTCAAAGGCCGCAGGCTCTCAGGAATCCGGTGACAAGACCGAAAAGGAAAAAGACAAAAAAGAAGAGATCGAAGAGCAGGAAAAAGAAGTGGACCGCTTCATGAGACTTCTCTATAACACAATGATCGAAAATGAAGTGGATGATAAATACGCAGCAGAGATCATCAGTGAAGCTGAGAAGTATAAAAAACCGGGCATTTCCATGGATTACATTCTGGGTAATATCTATCAGAAAATGATCCTGAAATTCGGAAAATCAGATGGGATCACACCCTCTGCAAAAGGCCCCAGGATCGTATTCTTTATCGGCCCCACAGGTGTGGGAAAGACCACGACCATTGCAAAGATAGCCAGCAGCATTTCATTAAATGATAAAAAGAAGGTTGCGCTTCTGACCACCGACACATATCGTATTGCCGCCACGGATCAGCTCAGGACCTACGCAGGTATTCTGGGAGTTCCCTTCAGGGTTATATATGAGCCGGATGATCTGATCAAGGCCTTTGAAGATATGGAAGACAGGGATTATATCTTTGTGGATTCCGCGGGACATTCCCACAGAAATGAGGAACTCCTCTTAAAACAGAAGGATTTCCTGAAAGCCGCAGAGGGCAGGGAACCTCAGATATTCCTGGTGCTTTCGGCCACCACTAAGTACAAGGATCTTAAAAAGATTGCCGACAATTACAAGGAGATCTCGGACTATCAGCTCGTTTTCACGAAGCTGGATGAAACCGGAGAATACGGCAATCTCTACAATATGAAATGTGAATCCGGTGCTACTATAGCATATATCACATATGGGCAGAATGTTCCCGATGACATCGAGGCATTTAACCCGCAGAAGACAGTTAAGCAGCTGCTTGGAGGAAAGAAGTAGCTCATAGGCCGGAGGATATGCCATGGACCAGGCAGAAAGTTTAAGACTCAAAAAGGCCCAGGAAGCTCCCAGATCATTGGCTCGTGTCATTACTGTGACCAGTGGAAAGGGCGGGGTCGGAAAATCTAATACAGCGATAAATCTTGCGATACATTTCAAGAAAATGGGAAAGCGCGTCATCATACTTGATGCGGATTTCGGTCTGGCAAATATCGAGATTATGTTCGGCGCAGTTCCTAAGCACAATCTTTGCGACCTGATCTATCAGGGAAAGAGCATCCGGGATATAATTACATGGGGACCGGGAGAAGTCGGATTTATTTCCGGCGGCTCGGGAATAGCCGGTATGTCCAACCTGAGCGTGGATTATCTGAATTATATAATTCAGAATCTCGCAGAGCTTGATACTATTGCAGATATCATAATAGTGGATACGGGTGCGGGAATTTCGGATGCGGTTCTGGAATTTCTGGTGGCCAGCGGAGAGGTCCTTCTCATCACTACACCTGAGCCCACCAGCATCACGGATTCATACTCACTCTTAAAGGCGTTGGGAAGACATCCCAGATATGTCCAGTCAAATACATCCATCAAGATGATCGCCAACAGAGTGGAGAAGGAAGAGGAAGGACAGATCCTGTACAAAAAACTTTATGCTGTTGTCCAGAGATTCTTGAAACTTCCCATGTCTTACCTCGGAAGCATACCCCAGGATCAGAAGCTTTCGAGAGCGGTAATGCAGCAGGTTCCCGTTTCAATCCAGGATCCGGGGGCAAGATCATCTCTTGCCTATGAGAGGATAGCCGCAAGATTGCTGGATAAAGAGGCACAGATTGCGCCGCCACGGGGAATGGCAGCATTCTTTTCACACATTATAGGAAGAAAATAAATTCCAAACGAAACTTGAGGAGAAAAAACTAATGCTTAACAAATTTATCAGGGAAGGCGACAGAGTGGAACTTACGCCTGTAGAGGGAAAAGTACGTTTGGCGGATGACGGGACCGAGCTTTCCAAAACATACAGCACCAAGATATCGGATATCACTTCCGATGATACGCTTGAGCTGTTGATGCCCATGGAAAAGACAAAGCTTATTCTTCTTCCCATTGATGCTGAGTACAATGTTGTGGTTTATACCGACGCGGGGCTTTACCAGTGCTTTGCGAAGGTGATCGACAGATATAAGAGCGAGGGGATGTTCTTCCTGGCCATCGAACTGACCAGCAATCTCAGAAAATACCAGAGAAGAGAGTATTTCAGATTCAGCTGTGCTCTGGAGATGTGTGCCAGAAATCTTGAGGAAGAGGAGATAAATGCGGTAGAAAAGAAATCCAAGATCTGGCTTCAGCCCAACAGACCCATTAAGAGAAGCGTTGTTGTGGATATAAGCGGGGGCGGTCTCAGATTCATGTCCAACCAGAAATATGAGGTGGGCAGCATGATCTACTGCAGCTACAATCTTGTGAGAGGCACGGAGAGAAAGCAGTATGAACTGGTGGGAAAAGTTCTGGATGTGAGAGAGATCGAAAGCAGGCCCGGAACCTTTGAACACCGTGTTCAGTATTACAATATAGACGAAGGAACAAGGGAAGAGATCATTCAGTTTATCTTCGAGGAAGAGCGCAAAGTACGCAGAAAGAGCTAGGTGAATTCTATGACTAAGAAAAAAATATTGGTAGTTGATGACTCTGCACTCATGAGAAGAGTCCTTTGTGATATAATAGAATCCGATGACAGATTTGAAGTTGCCGGAAGGGCAGTCAACGGACTCGAAGCCTTTGATCTGATCAGCAGAAATCAATATGATGCGGTGGTTTTGGATGTTAATATGCCGAAGATGAACGGCATAGAGCTTTTGGAAGAACTCCGAAAGTATAAGATCAAAGCCCGTGTCATGATGGCCAGCACGGATACAAGAGAGGGTGCAAAGGTTACCCTGGATGCTCTGGAACTCGGAGCACTTGATTTTATCCACAAGCCTGACAATGCTTATCAGTGTAAAGAAGGAATCTTCCCTCAGGAGTTTTTACGTGTTCTGAGCGGTGTAGTGGTTTCAAACTATCCCGTCTTTCAGAGCAAGGAAAAGATCCAGGAGGAAGTTGATAAGAGTAAGAAGGTTCTTGATATCATCAAGAAAACTGCCGACAAGGTACCGGGCAATAAGATCGTTGCAATTGCCAGCTCCACCGGCGGACCGAAAGCGTTACAGTCTGTTATTCCCAGATTACCGGCAAATCTTGATGCGCCCGTGCTGCTGGTTCAGCATATGCCCATCGGATTTACTTCATCTCTTGCAGAAAGACTCGACAATCTCAGCGAGATCCATGTAGTGGAAGCAAGCGAGGGTATGCAGGTCTCAAAGGGTACGGTATATATCGCACCCGGCGGAAAACATATGAATCTTGTCACCGGTAGCGCGGGAAAGTACACGATCCATTTGTCGGACGAACCCTCCCGCGAAGGCGTTAAGCCCTGTGCAAACTATATGTATGAGTCCTTAAGAGACAGCAAGTTCGACAACATTGTATGCGTTGTTATGACCGGTATGGGTGCGGACGGAACTGAAGGGATCAAGAATCTTAAAGCTAAGAAAAAGATCTACGTTATCTCTCAGAGCCAGTCGACCTGCACTATCTACGGAATGCCGAAGGCTGTTGACACTGCCGGACTGTCGGACCAGAGTGCGCCGCTGGATGACCTGGCGCAGGAAATCATCCTCAGAGTGGGGATCACAAAGTAAATTCCTGTAACAGGGAAAACCGGCTTGGAACAAGTCATGAAAACGGAGGTTTGAAATTATGGATGTCAGTCAGTATCTTGAAATCTTTCTTGATGAGACGAATGAGCACCTGCAGAATCTTAACACTCAGATCCTTGACCTTGAGCAGGATCCGGAGAATGCGGATACTGTAAATGAGATTTTCCGTGCAGCTCACTCTCTTAAAGGAATGGCAGGTACCATGGGATACAAGAGAATGCAGAATCTTACCCATGATATGGAAAATGTTTTTTCAGAAGTCAGAAACGGAAACATCAAGGTTCAGCCTGAGATGATAGACGTTCTTTTCCAGTGTCTTGATGCTCTGCAGGAATACACCGACAATATCAAGAATTCCGCAGATGAAGGCACCAATGACAATGAGCCCCTCATCCGTCAGCTGAATGATATTCTTAACAATAAGGGAGTCACTTCCGGAGCTGCTCCCGCCGCAGAAGCACCTAAGGCAGATGCTGCAGCGGCAAAATCCGATTCCGAAGGATCGGATGAGCCCTGGTATGATATTAATTATGATGAATCACAGTTAAGCGTTCTCCAGGAGGCCGTTAAGCAGGGCAAGAATGTATACGGTATCAACGTTGTTGTAAACTCCGCGTGCGTTCTGAAGGCTGCCAGAGCCTTTCTCGTTGTCAAAGCTATCGAGGAAAAGGGCGACCTCATCGTATCCAATCCAAATTCACAGGATCTGGAAGATGAAAAGTTTGAGAACGACTTTACTCTTATAGTTCTTTCCGAGGAACCTCTTGAGAATCTGATCGCAGCCGCTGAAAGCGTATCCGAGATCGATTCCGCAAAGGGTGCCGCTCTTGATGTAAGCAAGCTTCACACCGCAGAGGGTGAGACCGTTGAATCCACTCAGGCAGAGGAGACAAAGGAAGCACCCGCTGCATCGGAGACTCCCGCAAAGGCAGTACCCGCAGCAGCACCTGCAGCAGGAGCAAACGCACCTGCAAAGGCACCGGAAAAGAAGGCAGGCAAGCCCGTTGTTGCCAGAACTGTACGTGTGGATATCGAAAAGCTCGACAGCCTCATGAACCTGGTATCCGAGCTTATCACAGCAAAGAACAGCCTTGTTTCCGCTGCATCCACCACATCCGAAGGTTCCAATTCCACATTTAATGAGCAGATCGAGTACCTCGAGAGCGTTACTTCAAACCTTCACGAATCAGTTATGAAGGTTCGAATGGTTCCCATCGAGAGTACCGTTAATAAGTTCCCTCGTATGATCCGCGACCTGCAGAAGACTCTGGGCAAGAAGCTGGACTTCTATATGTCCGGTGAAGAGACAGAGCTTGATCGTACCGTTGTGGACGAGATCGGTGACCCCATCATGCACCT